>JAZRGP010000112.1:0-6775 GCA_045644225.1 Christensenellaceae bacterium
GCCGATCAGCCGATCAGGATATCCATAGACGGATCCGCATTCAAATTCAGCGGAGCTGCCGTCGCGTTCTTCTTCAGCTCGAAATAAGCCGCCGCACCGATCATTGCCGCGTTATCCGTGCAATAGAGCAGCTGCGGAACATACAGACGCATATGGCGCTTGTCCGCTTCCTTCTGTGCGAGTCTGCGCAGCTCCGCATTCGCGGAAACACCGCCTGCGATCGCAACTCCGTCCATGCGTTCGCGCTCAGCCGCGATGAAGGTGTTCTTCACGAGCAGCTCTGCGACCGTTCTCTGGAAGCTTGCCGCAACATCCGCACGGTTGTATTCCTCGCCCTTCATGTCCATCGTGTGCAGCATGTTGATGACAGCTGTCTTCAGACCGCTGAAGGAGAAATCGAGGTGTGTTTCACCGCGGAAACTCTTGGGGAACTGATATTTCTTCGGGTCACCCTGCTCTGCGAGCTTCTGCAGATTGGGACCGCCGGGATAAGGCAGACCCAGCGCACGCGCGACCTTGTCAAAAGCCTCGCCTGCGGCATCGTCTCGCGTACTGCCGAGCAGTGTATAATCGCCGTAGCCCGATGCTCTGACGATCTCGGTATGTCCGCCCGATACGATCAGGCAGATAAAAGGCGGCTCCAGCTCGGGAAAGCTGATATAATTTGCCGCGATATGTCCTACGATATGATTCACCGCGATGAGCGGCTTGCCTGCGGCATATGCTGCAGCCTTCGCATAGGAAACACCCGTCAGCAGCGCACCGACAAGCCCGGGACCTGCCGTCACTGCAAATGCATCCACATCCGCAAAGGTCATATTTGCTCTTTTCAGCGCCTCCTCAACGATATACGGGAGCTTCTCGAGATGGTTTCGCGATGCGATCTCGGGAACGACACCGCCGTACTCCGCATGGATGGCGATCTGCGTATACATCGCATGAGAGATGACTTCCCTGCCGTTTTTCACGATCGCAGCGGCTGTTTCGTCGCAGGATGTCTCGATCGCGAGGATATATACGTCTTTTTTATCAAGCAGAGCGTTCACCGTCTGCTGTGCTTTTTCAAGATACATGCTCTGCTCCCTTCCGCTGTCTTTTGCTGAGATACAGACTGACCAGATACAGAACCGCACAAATGCCCACAAACCAGCCTACGATGCGGAACACGAGATCAAAGAAGAACTGCTCGGGAACCATCAGAATGAGGTTGTCCGTCGTGGGGTCGAGCAGCCAGAGGTCATTCGTGAAGAATACATGATGGAAGCTCGTCCAGAAATTGGTAAAGTCCGTTGCGGCATAAAAAGCGATCATCGCGAAGATCGCGAGGAAAATATAGTTGCTCAAAGTATATCCGCGGAAGACATCGCGCTTTTTCTTCGCAAAGATGAAGAGCAGGATAAACGCGCCGACCGCAGCACCGACGCAGATCCTCGAGAGGTTCTTCGCGCCGATAAACAGCTTCTGTACGTCGATCATGTGTGCTTTTTCGCGGTCGTTGAAGACTTCCTTTGTCTCTCCGCCGAAATCCGCAGTCACGACCATGTCCTCACGCTCGCCCGTGGTATAATCGATCAGCACTTCGGTCGCGTTCTTCAGGTCTTCGGAGCTGATTCCGATATCCCGCGCAACGCCCAGCTTCTCATATTCCTTTGTATAGAAGCTCAAGCTGGTCGCGCATGTGCAGATGACCCATGCCAATATGCCTGCGATAAGAGAAATGCCCGCAATAGCCGCGAGCAGTTTTGTGATCTTCGTGTTCAATATCATTCTCCTGTTTCGATATCCTTGACGAGACATGCTCTTACGGGAGAGCCGTCTGCATCGATCTTGAGAGGTTGTGCGCAGAGGAAATATTCGCCTGCATCCGCTTTTGCGAGATTCAGCCATTCCAGAGCAACGCATTCCGTGCCAAGAAGGATCTTGTGCGTTTCGTCATCGCCGATGGAAGCAGCTTCCGTGCCGACGAGCTCAACGCGGTTCTTAACGAGCTCCATAGCCATCTCGGGAGTGAGCTTTGTTCTGCCCTTGAAGAGCACTCTGACCGCTGTTCCGTCGTAATCCGCAAAGGAATCATAGACCTTGCAGGGACCGACAAACTTTCTCAGCGGCATATTGTAAATAGACTTTGCACCGTTGATAAAATGACAGGGCGCATCGACATGCGTACCGGTATGCGAACCCATGCGCAGTTTGGAAAGCATATAGGAATCCTCCTGCACTGTGCGCCATACTTCTTTTACAAATCTGGGATCGCCTGCATAAATGGGCGTATTCTCATCCAGTTTTATCGTAATATCAATAATTTCCATCATTTCCTCCATACTGCGGCATCACCGCAAGTCTAATTATATAATACCCGAGGTCAAATTACAATATTGCGATCTCTCAAAAATGCGGTAAATTTCGGCTTTTTCGCGGGGTTTTTCTGCTATGCGGGGAGGATGGGATCATAATTTTGCGGAAACCCATGACGCGCGGGCGCGCGCTGCTGAAAGCAGCGCTGCCGACCGCAGGTCGGGTACCTGCGCCGAAGGCGCAGGGCGCCCGCGCATACCTTGACGTTCCGCGAAATTCCCTATTTCTTCGCATAAAAACGGCGGGAGAAAGCTCCCGCCCTACATATTTTTCATTTTTTAATCACTTTAGTTCTCTTATAGCACATTGTGTAACAGTCCAACTTCCATCCTTATTTTGAGTTAACCATATCTTAATTTTATATTCGTTATTTGCTCGAAAGATAAAATATGCGCTGCCCTCATATTGATGGCTTTGAACAGTATCATCATAATATCGTGTAGAAGACATACTTCCTCTAAAGATTTTACTGCTCCGATACAGCGGTCCATATTTTTCTACAATGTTCTCATTGTTTTCTAAATAATATTCAGCCGCAAGCATCGCATCATCATTAGCCAACTGTGTGCAAATAAATGACATGAATGCATAAATAATAAGTATGGTAATCAATACTGCGACAAGTATTCCTATGACCAGTAAAATCTTCTTATTAGCTTTATTTTTCATGCTCATTAATCTCCTGTGTCCATTATTACTTAAATAAAAACAACCATCATATTTGAGAAATTATTGTGCCGTTCTACCAACAGAATTGAACAGTTAATATTGATTATTAAACAACTGCGTCAGCAGTTGTTTTGTCATAGTTTTTTGAGATTCATAAGAACTTTTTTTCAAAAAAGTTCTTATGCCTGCGGAGCACCCCGCGGGAGCGCCGCCGGAGGCAAAAAGTGTCAGCTCAGCCTGATATCCGCGCCCGAAGGACGGAGCACATCTGCCGTCTGATACGCAAAGAGACGGGATGCGACCTTTTCGGTATAGCGGTCCTTGAGCTGAGCGGTGTTCATGTTCGTGGAGATCACCGTCGGCAGATTTTTGCGGATGCGATGCTCCAGCAGACGGAAGAGATATTCCTGCGTGACGTTCGTCGTCATGGGCTCTGTGCCTAAGTCATCGATCATCAGTACATCCGCATCGAAGATGGGTTCCAGCGGGATATCCTCGCCGAGACGGGATTTATGGAACACGCCAAACAGCTCAAACGAGCCGATGAAGAGCACGTTTTTCTTCTGCAGATCGAGCTTCTTCGCGATGCAGCTCATGGTATAGCTCTTGCCGAGACCTGCCGTGCCGCTGAACACGAGAAGCGGCTTTCGCTGCTCGTTCGCGACGTATTTTTCCGCATAGTGCTTGGCAGCCTTTGCCCATTTGCGCTGAGCGTTATCCTTGAAAATGGATTCATCGTATTCTTCAAAGCTTCCCGGGAGAGCGGATACATCCGCCGCGCCGTAGATCTCTGCATAAATGCGCTGCAGCAGGCATCTGCAGAGCTTTCTCTGCTTGCCGCGGTCATCAAAGCCCGAATCTTTGCAGATCTCGCATTCATACTGCGGGACGATGGCAGCAAGCTGCTCCGCCGCACCGAGCTCCGCGATCTTTGCATCGACCTCCGCGAGCTTCTGCTGCGCCGCCGCTGCGATCTCCGCGCGCTTCATGGGCTGCAGCATTGTTTCACGCAGCTGATCCAGACAGATCTCGTTCTTCTGCGCGAGCAATTCCGCAAGCTGAGGATCCCGCGAAAGCAGTTCGTCCTTTCTTTTCTGCGCGATCACTTCACTTTTGCTGCGTTTGGCATCATATTCCAGTAACAGTTTTTCCAGTGTCATTCTTCCAGTCCCTCCAGCAGATCAGCAAGCGGATCCCTGATATGCGCATCCAGCTCTTCACGCGTATAGCTGCGCTCCTCAAACTTCGGCGAACCTGCCTTCTTTGCGTTTGCGCGGTGGGTTTTGTTCTCCTCACGCGCCTGCTCCAGCGTCGTGACATTCGCGCTCTGCCATCCTGCGAGGATGGTCTCTGCAGCACGCATGGGAGAAGAATAGCCGTACGCACACTCTGCGGCAAAGAGCATGATCTCCTCGGGGAATCCGAACTTGCGCTGGAGACGTTCATATTTCTCGATATCCGTTTTGGTGACACTCTTCTCGATGCCTGCGCGGCTGAGGAATTCCTCTGCGGCGGCTCTGCGGCCCTCGTCATTCTTGAGCATATTCTCGGTCTCTTCTATACGAATGAGACCTTTCATACGCCATCCGGTTAATATTTTATCTGTATGTTCAAATGTTGCGAAGCCCTTCTTGCTTGCGACAGAACCTGCAAACAGGATCTCCTGCTCGCCAAAGCCCATCGTGCGCCAGCGGGAATACATCCTGCGCTGCTCATCGCTGACCGTTCTGCGCGGTGTGCCGATGCGTGCCATGAGCTTCTTCAGGGTATCATCTGCCTGCTCCGCGATCATGAAATGCTCCGCGATGTCGTTATGCGTGACCTTGCCGAGACCGTAGAGCTCCTTCAGGATCGCATCGAGGTATTTCATGCTGGGATACTGCGCCTTTGTCGTAGCGACCATGGATGCACGGATGCCGCCCTGCGAGAATCCCCAGACCTTCGTCCACTTATGATAGAGCTTTTCTTCCTCTTCCGAGGGATTTTTGCGGATGCCGAGCATGCGCAGGACTTCCTTTGCGCCGTCCTTTTCGCTGCGCTCGGAATTCATCTTCTCCTGCGCGAGCGCGATGGTATCGACGCCTTCCTCTGCCCATTCCTGACCCATCTTGCGGACAAAGCTCATGGGCAGGCGGTTTTTCGCCTTATGCAGCATGATGCAGTCTTCCGCAAGCATCAGAACGACAGACTCGGGCAGACCATAGACTTCCCTGCACTCGTAGAATGCCGCAAAATCCTTCATGGAAAGGATACGGTCGGAGAACAGTGCCTGCAGCTGCATATTGAACTCGGTATTATCGTAGACCGCTTCTGCCTGCGGCTCTTCCTGCCGCTGCTCTGTGCGGTAATCATAGACTCTTGCATCCTCGTCATGTGCGATGAGGCCGAGATTTTTGAGCATCTCAAAACCCTCAAGCACCTTCGCGGGGCTGAGGTCTGTCTCTGCAGCGATCTGCTCGATATCCTGCGCAGTATGGCGCGTCAGACCGTAAAGATACAGTTTGACCGCTTCGGCAGGTGCTTTCATCAGCTCTTCTGCCGTCCATTTCGGTATGCTGATATATTCCGGGGCTTTAAAGTCAATCAACGGATCAACCCTCCGCAGTTTCTCCGCGCATTACATATTCCGCGGGACCTGTCATAAATACTCTTTCTCCTTCGCGTTCGATCACGAGCTCACCTGCAGCAAGCAGGATATGCGTGCAGTCATCGCCAAGACCGAGCGCCTTCATCACGACTGCAACTCCGCAGGAACCCGTTCCGCAGGCAAGCGTAGGACCTGCGCCGCGTTCCCATGTGCGCACGCGGACATGATCGCGGTCGATCACTTCCGCAAAGTTGACGTTTGTATTCTTGGGATAAATATCGTGTTTTTCTACAGCGGGAGCGACTGTATCGAAGTCCTCCCAGGAAACATTTCCTTCTTCCACGAAGACGACCGTATGCGGAACGCCCATCAGCACGGAGCTGACCTCGACGGTTTTGCCCGCTGCAGCGATCTTCTGACGAAGCGTGCTCTCGGAATCCATCGGGATATCCGCCGCATCGAAGCTCGGGATGCCCATATCCACGCGAACACCCGTCACCTTCCCTTCGGAAAGGATCATCTTCGGGATCATGATGCCCGCGAGGGTCTCAACGGTGAATTCCTCTTTTTCCACGATCTTTTCGTCATAGACAAAACGCGCAAAGCAGCGGATGCCGTTGCCGCACATCTCTGCCTCGGAGCCGTCTGCATTGATGATACGCATGCGTGTATCCGCGACCGCAGAATCCTCAACGAGAACAAGCCCGTCCGCACCGATATTCAGCCTGCGCGCGCAGAGCTTCTCCGCGACCGCACCTGCATCCGTTATCGCACCGCTGCGATTATCTATGATAATAAAATCGTTGCCTGCACCGTGCATTTTTGTGAAAAACATCGTCTTTTTCCTCTTTATCAAAAGTTTGTATTTTATTATAACACATTTCCATTGTATTGTAAGGGGGTTTTTTCGCACGACGGAAGCGAACTTCCTGCGGAAGATCCTGCCACGAAAAAAGCAGCCCGAATGGACTGCTTGAAGATTTTTTAAAAGTTAAAGGGCGGCGCTTACCGCTCCTCGTTTGGCGGTGATTAACGCTCCTCGTTTGGCGGTACTTACCGTCAGCCAACTATAGAGCTTATAAATCTTAATATAATGCTTCCTTCGTAGAATAGCGAGCTGGTGAAAGAATTGTTGAGCAGCTCCGTAACAAGCTCGGGCAGCAG
>JAZRGP010000113.1:0-3008 GCA_045644225.1 Christensenellaceae bacterium
ATTTTTGCGGGACGAGCAAAGACGCGCGAGGGCAAGCTGCAGGTTGAGCTTGCACAGATGAAGTATAATCTGCCCCGACTTTCCGGCGAAGGTACGTCTCTCTCCCGTCTCGGCGGCGGCATTGGCACGAGAGGCCCCGGCGAAAAGAAGATCGAGACTGACCAGACGCATCCGCAGACGCATCTATGAGCTGGAAAAGGAGATCGACGAGATTGGGCAGGAACGCCAGCTGCGCAGAGCTGTCCGCGAGAAGAACCGCGTCAAGGAAGTTGCGCTCGTCGGCTATACCAACGCAGGCAAGAGCACGCTTCTCAACAGACTTTCGGATGCGGGCGTGTATGCGGATGACAGACTGTTCGCGACGCTGGATACCGTTACGCGCAGAGTGACCCTGCCCGACGGCATGACCGTTCTCTTTACGGATACGGTCGGCTTTATCGATAAGCTGCCGCACGACCTCGTCAGCGCATTCCGCTCGACACTGGAAGAGGCTGCCCGCGCAGACCTGCTGCTGATCGTTACGGACGCTGCAAACGAGAAGCATGACCAGCAGACGGAAGTCGTTAAGAGCGTTCTGGAGGATCTGAAGATCGGTGATAAGCCGATGCTGATGGTATATAACAAATGTGACGCGCTGAAAGAGATCCCCGAGGACGAACAGAACAGTATTTACATCTCCGCAAAGAAGGATATCGGCATCGACCGCCTGCTTGCGGAAGTTGAGAACATGCTCAAACCCAAGATGCGCCGCATCGTCGTAAAGATGGGCTATCAGGAAGGTGCGAGATTTGCGGAACTCAAGCGGTATGCGGAGAATATGGAGATCGAATATGCCGAGGATGGCATGATCATCCATGCGGAGCTGCCCGAGGGAGTCAATATTTAAATAGAGAAACAGGAGGAAAAGCATGAACGGATTTCTTGAAATGAGAAACGCGATCGTATGGGGCTCCCGGGTGATGTCCCTTGTGTCGACACTGGTCGGTTTTCTGCTGCTGGCGATTGCTTTTACGACGATCGCGCGGAACAAAGGAATCAAAAACCGCTGGACGGCATGGGTGCCTGTTGCGCAGAGCTGGATGATGGGCTGCATTGCAGATAAATATAACTACGTTGTCCGCGGCAGAAGGACCTGCCTGCGTGCGTTTCTGCTGCTGCTCAGTTTGCTTTTCAGTGCAACTTATGTTGTGGCAATGATCGTTTCCGTTAAGACGGGCTATGGGTTTACGGATTCTGCGGCGTTTATGACGAGCAGCTCGGTGATGGTGCTGATGGATCTGCTTTTCGGATTGCTGCGATGGATCTCCTGCTATAAGATCCTTCGTTTCTGCGGTGCTCGCCACAGAGTCCTGCTGATCATTCTGATGATGATCGGCGGCGGTCTTGCACAGGGTATCATTCTGCTCTGCATCAGCGGACGGGATGGCGCGGACAGACTGTGATCAGTTGTTTTGGAATTTTCGGCAGCAATGCCGATGAAGAATATCAAAGGAGGAAATGAAAATGTATTCGGAAGCTTATTTCGATGGATTGGAAGAAGTTCTGGGTGCGGAAGGCATGGGAATGGCTGCGACGATCTTGGGTGTGATGATGATCGTATATGTGCTGCTTTTCATCGTTGCGATTTTGAATTATGTATTTGTGAGCCTTTCGCTCTATACGGTAGGTAAGCGCAGAGGTCTGAAGCTTTATGGCATGGCATGGGTGCCGTTCGGTCAGAACTGGCTGCTCGGCTGCATCGCGGATCAGTATGACCGCAAGGCAAAAGGTAAGGATAAAAAACTCGGCAAGTTCCTGCTGATCGGATCGATCGTTGCCGTTTCCGTTGCGATTCTTGTGCTTGTCGTTACGATGGTATCTTCGATCAGCATGATCTCCGCGGAAATGATGGGCGGAATTGCTACAGGCGGTATTGCGGCGCTCGTCATCTCGATGATCGTGATCCTGCTCGTATATATCTTCCTCATCGTATGGCTGGTATTCTATTACATCGCGCTCTTCAAGTACTTCAAGTCCTGCTCGCCGAGAAATGCGGTATGGATGCTCGTGCTCTCCATCGTCATCGGTTCGCTCTTTACGTCGATCAGCATGCTCTGCGTTCGTAAGAAGGACGGCGGCTTTGAAGCACTGCAGCAGGAAGAACCCGCAGAAGAAGCTTTGGAAGAACCTGCGGAAATGCCCGCACTGAATGAGCCTGAGGAAGAATAATGAGAAATTTTCTTGAATGGTATGCCGGATTTGTAGGTGAAGAAATGGCAGGGCTGTTCGCTGTGATCTGGATCGCAACGATGGCAGTTTCGGCGGTTTTTCTGATCGTGAACTATTTTTTCAGCAGCTCCGCTTTGTATGCGATTGCAAAACGCAGAGGGCTCAGGGCATACGGTCTTGCATGGGTACCGTTCGGGTGGACATGGCTTTTCGGCTGTGTGGCGGATCAGTTTGACCGCGAGACAAAGGGTCGGGACAGACATTTTCGCATCGTGCTGCTGATCGGGGACATCGTTGCCTCCGCAGCATTGGTCGTCGGCATGGTCATCTTGCTCACAACCTTTGCGGATTTCATGAGCGTAACGATGTACGGAGAACTCACGGATATCGATGTGCTGATAAAGATGCTTTCGTCGATGCTTTTGTACTATGTGCTCTTGATCCCAGCATTGGTGTTCGGTGTATTCTATTACATTGCGATGTATAGGGTATACAGATCCTGCTCGCCGAAGGCAAGCGGCTGGCTGCTCGCGCTTGCGATCATTTTGAACCTCCACGGTCTTGAGGCATCGATCCCGCTCTTCTGCCTGCGGAAGAAGGACGAGGGATTTGCTCTTTCCGAGATCGTCAGCGAGGAAGCAGAGTGCAAACGACTGGAACTCTATAATTAAATCAAATAAAAAAACCTCCCCGTTTCCGAGGAGGTTTTGCTTTTTTATCAGACAGGAATGTTGAAGATCATTTCGATCAGACCGCGGCGGTTGTCGGGGTCGGAAATGACAAATGCGCAGAGCGCGAAG
>JAZRGP010000114.1:0-2765 GCA_045644225.1 Christensenellaceae bacterium
GAGGGACCAGTTACCGAGCATTTCGAAGAATGTGCAGTGAGAAGGATCGCCTACTTCGTCGATGTCGCCCGTACGAACGCACTTCTGAACGTCTGTCAGACGTGTGCCTGCGGGGTGCTTTTCACCGAGGAGGTAGGGAACGAGCGGATGCATACCTGCTGTCGTGAAGAGGACAGTCGGGTCGTTTTCCGGGATAAGGGATGCGCTGGGGATCACTGCGTGACCCTTGCTCTTGAAGAAGTTGAGATAAAGCTCTCTCAATTCATTGCTTGTAAGTACTTTCACTGTTGTTTCTCCTGTTTTATATGTTTAAATTTTAAGCGTTAATTTACTTTTCGTCGCTTGCCAGCTCGATGATCGCATTTGCGATGACTTCGGAGAGCTTTACGACCGCGTCGATGGAGATGCGTTCGTTGGGGCCGTGTTCGCATTCTTCTTCGCCCGGCATAACGGGACCGAATGCTACGCCGTTGCCGAAGGCTCTTGCGTAAGTCGCACCTGCGCAGCAGCGGCATTCAGCGGGTTCGCCGAAGCACTTTTCATAGACCTTCTTGAGCGCGCTGACGAGCGTGCTGTCTTCGGGGATATGGTGAGAGGGCTGAGCATGCAGTACCTCTGCCTTGATGCCGTATTCCGCAAATGCAGCCTTGACCTTTTCGTAGACCTCATCGCCGTTTGCACAGATGGGCAGACGGATGTCGAGCTTCGCATTGATGGAATCTTCCGTAAGCTCCATTGCGCCGAGGTTGACTGTCAGCATGCCGGAGATCTCGTCGGAGACATCGATGCCCAGCGCCTTGCCGTCATACTTGAGGCCGACGAGCTGATCCATCGCCGCGAGGAACTTCATCGCATCGCAGTTATCCGAGGGGATCGCGGAGAGCAGGCGGATGAGGTGCGTCAGGGAGTTTACGCCGTTCTGCGGGCTTGCGCCGTGTGCGGAGACGCCTTCGCAGAGGATGTGCGTGCAGTCGCCTGTCGTTTCCGTCATGAACTTAACGGGCAGAGAGCTGCCGATGATGAGCTCGTTGATGCGTTCTCTCGGGAGCTGAACGGTGCATTCCGCCTTTGCGGGAACGATGTTCGGGCGGGAACCGGAGTTCAGCTTTTTGATGATGCCGCAGTTTTCGACGGGCATGGAGAGCTCGAGATGCAGCAGACCTTTTTCGCTGTTGAAGATCGGGAAGGATGCATCGGGAGAAACGACCATCGTGGGGATCTCATCGGGATAGTGTTCTTTATAGAAATCGATATCGCCCCAGCCGGATTCTTCGTCGCAGCCGAACATGATGCGCACGCGCTTATTGAGCGTGATGCAGTTCTGCTTGATGGCATACAGCGCAAAGAGAGACGCGACAGCCGCAGCCTTGTTATCCACGGCGCCTCTGCCATAGAGATAGCCATCCTTGATCACAGGAGTGAACGGCGGAGTATCCCAGCCTTCGCCTGCGGGGACGACGTCGATGTGCGTGAGGATCGCGAGGATGTCCTTGCCGCTGCCGTATTCCGCATAGCCCATGTGACCATAGAGGTTATAGCTCTCGAGGTCGAGACGGTCTGCGGTATCCAGCATGTGCATCAGCGCAACAAAAGGACCCGAGCCATAGGGTTTATTCAGCGCAGCTTCGCCCTTGACGCTCTCAACGGAGATGAGCTTGCTGAGTGTTTCGATCATATCATTGGTGAATTTTTGCATCGGTGTTGTAAGCATTTCTGTAAAAACCTCCACAGTTTAGTATATTATTTCAGTAGGTTTATTGTCAATCGAAACTGTGAAAATAACCGAATTTTCGCAAAAATTCACACTTTCGAATGCGGAATGACGGGCATTTTCTTGATGAGCTCACGGAAGTTTGCTATAATGAAACCATCGGAGGAACAATCTATGCCCGCACTGATTTTTTTGTTATTCTATTTTTTTGTTTTTACGCCCGGGCTTGTAGGGCTGATCCTTATGATCGTGCTGAAATCAAAGAAAGAAACTAAAATAGAAAATTTCAACTTCATGATGACCCGATTCATTTATAAAGTTCCGATGACCGCGGAAGAACTGCTGGATACATTGGGGCGCAAAAACGTCACGGAATCCTTTTATTGCACCATCGATCGGGCAAATGCGGAAATGATCTTTACAGAGCCTCTCTATCCGACAGATCGCATAAAATATCGTTATTGCATTCAGGAGGAGACAGATTTTTCTGTTCTGAGATTAGAGGAGACCTTCACATTGAAGAAAAGCAATGCATATTTTCGCTCGGAGATCAATTCGTTCATTCAGAAAAAGCTGAATGCGGAAAAGATGTTTTATTGCGATGACGAGGATTCATGGAATAAGGCTTTCGGAAGAGGAAACTGAATAACAAAAAGCGGCTGCAGCGGCAGGCGCTTATAATAAAAATTTTTGGAATTCTTAAAACCTTTTTATAAAAAGGTTTTGAGCCGTCGGAGACAAAAACAGCTTCCAAAAGAGATTTTTAACAGATATGCTTGTATCCGCGGCGCAAAAAAGATAAAATAAAAGAAACAAATCACCAAACGGAGCAGGATATGCAGAAGGGCATCCACGCAGGTCACAGGGAAAGACTGCGGAACAAGTTCATAAACTTTGGGCATGAGGCGCTGGAAGAACACGAGCTTCTGGAGCTGCTGCTCTTTTATGCGATCCCGCAGAAGAACACAAACCCCATCGCGCATGCGCTGATCGATCGCTTCGGCTCCTTAAAGGCTGTGCTGGAAGCGGAGGTCAGTGAGCTCTGCGAGATCAG
>JAZRGP010000115.1:0-4366 GCA_045644225.1 Christensenellaceae bacterium
CCTTCTTCCTGCAGGATATCCACCGCCTTCAGCGCCGCATTGATCCCCGGCGGGTCGCCGTCATAGGATACATAGACCTTTTCGGTATACCGTTTCAGCAGTCTCGCCTGCTCCTTCGTTAAGGACGTACCGAGCGAAGCCACCGCCGATTTGATCCCAAAGGACGCTAGCCCGATGACATCCATATACCCTTCTACGAGCAGGATGCTCTTGAGGTTTCTGTTTTTCTTTACAGTCGAAAGCGCGTAGAGGTTCCTGCGCTTATTAAAGATCACCGTCTCCTGCGAATTCAGATACTTCGGCTCGCCCTGATCCATGATGCGTCCGCCGAAGCCGATGACATCGCCCGTTACGTTCATGATCGGGAACATGACTCTGCCGCGGAAAGTATCATAGATGTGGTTTTCCTTCTTCTTCGCAAGTCCGCCGTCCAGAATATCCTTTTCCGTATATCCCTTGGATTTCAGATGCTTGATGATACTGTCAAACGTATCGGGAGCATATCCCAGCCCAAAGGGAACGATCTGCGACTGTGCTCCGCGCTTCTTGAGGTAATCGAGCCCTTCCTTGCCCTGCGGAGTCTTCAGTATATTGTGATAATAGAGTGCCGCCTCGCGCATCATCGCATAAAGATGCTTCTGGCGCTCCTTGTTCTTTTTGTAGTCGTCATTATCCGTCGGCTCGGGCATCTCCATGCCGCAGCGTGCCGCGAGCATCTCCACCGCTTCCATGAATGTGACCTTTTCCTGCTCCATGATAAACTGGATCACGCTTCCGCCGCGCTTGCAGGAGTAGCAATAGAACATCTCCTTGCCGGGCGTTACGCTGAAGGACGGGTTACGGTCGGGATGCCAGGGGCATGTCGCCCAATATGTCGCACCCTTTTTCGTCAGCGGAATATACTGTCCGATGACGTCCAGAATGCTGCTTCTTGATAATAGCTCTCTCAGCCAATCATCGGTAAATCTTGCCAAAATTACTGCCTTTCTGTAAACGAATGTATTAAATTTTGCCTTCGGCGACCAAAAACCTTTTTATAAAAAGGTTCTTGGAACTCCAAAAATTTTCATTCAACAACTGCTGCGCAGTTGTTTTAAAGTCATGTTGTATATCTTCCCTTCAACCAAATCGCACCAACTTGTTTTGTCATACATAATAGAGCGGAAAAAAGGTGCTTCTTTCAAAGGACTGTCATAAAGTGCTGATTTTTGGGTTTTATCGTGAGCGAGCGGCGGAGACGTACACACCGTACGTCGCACAACGCGAGTCGATTCGAAAAACCCGAAGGGCAGTACTTTAGGACAGCCCTATATGTTGATCCAGCTTCGCGGTATAAACAACTCATTGAACTTTTCTACCGCGTATCTGTCCGTCATCCCTGCGATATAATCACCGACGCAGACCTCAAGTCCGTCTTCCTCGATGTTCTTCGCGTACTGAGCGGGGATCTGCTCGGGATGCTTTGTATAATGCTCATAGAGCATGTCGATAACGTTGTTGACGCGGACTTCCTCAGTCCGTGCAGCACTGTCGAGATATACATTCTCAAACATGAACTTTCGGAGCTTTGCCGTCGCTTCGCTGACTTCCTTGCTCATGATCAGCTCACCGCGGTCCATACTGTTCTCCACGATGTCCGAGATCATGGTATTGATGCGCTGACCGTGGGTATATCCGAGAACTTCGATGGTATCCTTGGGCAGGTCATCGATCGTGATAACACCCGCACGCACCGCATCGTCGATGTCGTGGTTGATATACGCGATCTTATCTGCGCGGTTTACGGCATAGCCTTCCAGCGTCTCGGGCTTGAAGCTGCTCTTATGGCAGAGGATGCCGTTGCGAACCTCATAGGTCAGGTTGAGACCCTTGCCGTTTTCCAGCTTCTCTACGATTCGCAGACTCTGTCTGTTGTGTTCAAAGGGAATGTGCTTTGCGATCGCTCGTTCACCTGCGTGTCCGAACGGCGTATGCCCGAGATCATGCCCCAGCGCGATCGCCTCGGTCAGGTCCTCATTCAGCGAAAGCAGTCTTGCGATCGTGCGCGCAAGCTGAGATACCTCCATCGTATGCGTCAGGCGCGTACGGAAGTTATCACCTGCGCCGATGAATACCTGTGTCTTGTCCTTCAGCCTGCGGAAGGATGCGCTGTGGACGATCCTGTCGCGATCTCGCATGAATTCCGTACGGATAGGACTCTCCTCGATCTTTTGTTCGCGTCCGCGGGTATTTCTGGAAAAAGTCGCATAACGGGAAAGCGTTCTTTCTTCTCTTTCGTATAAAAGATCCCTGATATCCATAGCTTTTCCCGCCTCCTAAATCATTCTCCTTTATTTATTAAACATCGGAAGCCGAAAATCCTTTTTTATCGACAAAAAGAACGATGCAGATCTGCTCTGCACCGTTCGGTTTTTAGATTGTTTACTTTGCGTATTCAATAGACCGTGTTTCCCTGATGACATTAACTTTGATCTGTCCGGGATAATCGAGATCCTTTTCGATGCGCTTGACGATATCTCTCGCCATCAGCGCCAGACCTGCATCGTCGATGTCCTCGGGCTTGACCATGATACGGACTTCTCTGCCCGCCTGGATCGCGAAGGACTTTTCAACGCCTGCAAACGAATTCGCAATTTCTTCCAAAGATTCAAGACGCTTTACATAATTTTCGAGTGTTTCCTGACGTGCACCGGGGCGCGCTGCGGAAACAGCATCTGCTGCCTGAACAAGGACAGCTTCGATTGTTTTGGGTTCGACATCGCCGTGGTGCGCTGCGATCGCATTGATAACATCGTCTTTTTCGTGATATTTCTTTGCGATATCCGCGCCGATCTGCGTATGCGGACCTTCGACCTCGTGGTCGACTGCCTTACCGATATCATGCAGCAGACCTGCTCTCTTTGCGAGCTTTGCGTCTGCGCCGATCTCGGAAGCCATGATAGCTGCGAGATGAGCGACCTCGAGGGAGTGCTTGAGGACGTTCTGACCGTAGCTCGTGCGGTACTTGAGTCTGCCGAGGATACGGATCATTTCCGGATGCAGAGAATGGATGCCTGCGTTAAACGCTGCTTCCTCACCTGCCTCGCGGATCTGTGCGTCAACTTCCTTCTTAGCCTTGTTGACCATCTCTTCGATTCTTGCAGGATGGATTCTTCCGTCAATGATGAGCTTCTCGAGTGCGATCCTGGCGACTTCTCTTCTAACGGGATCGAAGCCGGAGAGGATAACTGCCTCGGGAGTATCGTCAATGATCAGATCTATGCCTGTAGCGGTTTCAAGAGTGCGGATATTTCTGCCCTCTCTGCCGATAATACGCCCCTTCATTTCATCGTTGGGCAGGGATACAACGGAAACTGTAGCTTCCGCAACGTGATCCGCTGCACATTTCTGGATCGCCAGCGACAAGATGTGGCGAGCTTTCTTTTCTGCCTCGTTCTTAGCCTTTGCTTCGATATCACGGAGCATTACTGCCATGTCGTGGCGAGCTTCATGCTCGACCTTTTCAACAAGCAGTTCTTTCGCCTGTTCGGTAGACAGTCCGGAGATCTTTTCAAGCTCTGCGATCTCCTTTGCGTGCAGTTCAGCGATGTCTTCCTTGATCTTGGAAACTTCTTTGAGCTTCTTTGTAAGCTGAGCATCCTTCTGTTCTGCCTGATCGATCTTTTTATCGAGGACTTCTTCTCTTTGGCTCAAGCGTCTCTCGATTCTTGTTTGTTCATTGCGTCTTTCTTTGGTTTCTTTGTCAAAATCAGTTCTGAGTTTATGGATCTCTTCTTTTGCTTCGAGAACTGTTTCCTTCTTGATCGCCTCTGCCTTCTTTCTGGCATCTTCGATCATGTTGATAACAGACTCTTCCGCACGGCCTATCTTCTTCTCAGCAACGTTCTTGCGATATGCATGACCCACTACAAAGCCGATCAGCAGGCAAACGACGCCGGTCAGGATAGCCCATAATAACATTGTGCTTTAAGCACCTCCTTCTGCTAAAAATGCGTTCGTATTCATGATGTCCGTATGATCTATCTAATCAATATAATGCGAAAATCCGCAAACAAATATCATTATACACAACCACAATAAATTTTACGACAAGTCAACCGATTTGTCAATTCTCAAGATTGACAAATTGGAACTCCGCTGCATTTTTTCCTGCGAGCCAGCCCGTGGAAAAAGCGATCTGCAGGTTATATCCGCCCGTATATGCATCCACGTCGATCAGCTCTCCCGCGAAGTACAATCCCGCAACACGTCTGCTCTGCATATCTTTGGGAGCGATATCCTTAACGGAAACGCCGCCGCGTGTGATGATCGCCTCGTCGATGCTTCTCAGAGCGGTCAGTTCAAGCTTCAGATCCTTGAATGCCGT
>JAZRGP010000116.1:0-1572 GCA_045644225.1 Christensenellaceae bacterium
CATGGAGCCGCCCCAACCGTCGGAAAGGCCTGCGCGCAGAGCCTGACGAATGAGTGCTTCGGGTTCAGAAGAACAACCCATGTGTGTCATGTGGAGAGACTGTGCTACTTCGCGGTCGATTGCTCTGGGAGCGATACCTGCATCTGCCCATACCTTCTGTCTTTCTTCGGGGGCTCTCTTGAGGAATCTCTGTTCGCCGAAGGGCTTACCGTATTCAAGGAGACCTACTTCAGCAACTTCGTGAGCAAGAGCGTAGATGTCCTTGCCTTCTGTTTCGAGGCCCCATTCCTTAGCGATGCGGATGAGCTTTTCGGGATCCTTAACCTGGTAGTTGCCGCCTTGTCTTGTTTCGTGGAGAGTGTGGCAGATTTCACGACCGTGGTCAGAGTGAGTAGCGGAGCCGCCTGCTGTGAAGCGCAGATAGTTTCTAGCTACGATGCCGTGTACGTCACAGCCGCAGATGCCTCTGGGTGCCTTGGGAGTAATACGGCAGGGACCCATTGTACAGATTCTGCAGCAAGTGCCCTCTTCACCGAACTTACAGTGAGGAGTCTGGTTCTTAACTCTCTGCTGCCAGGAGTCAGCGCCAACTTTTGCACCTGTTTCCAGCAATCTGGCTGTAACAGCTTCCATTTGTTCAATTGTTGTAAACTTCATGCCTTGTTCATATGGATGTTTAGATCCATACGCTCCTTTCTTTGTTTGTTTTATACCCTTTAGAATATTAACATGCGGTGTTGCATGACAATACACTGAAAAGTGTAAAACTGCGCACTCCGACATATAACTTATTATTCTACTTTTACAGTATAACAAATCGTTCATTAAATCACAAGAAGAAAAATATGTTTTTCATAGATTATATTTATAATTGGAAATGAAATTTTTTTATAATCTTAATGTGTTCCGAAATGATTCAAATCCGCTTCGTTTTTCAAGGATTTAAAAGATTTTTTATAGCTTTCACTTTTGATGAACATTAAAAAAACGGCTCCAAAAAAGCTTCGTAAGCCGTTCTTTGTTTTTTTCTGCAAAATATTTCTAGTCTCCGATAAATCGGCTGACAAATACTTCCTCGGATATGATCTCCACGCACCCGAGCGCCTCCGCGCGCTTCTGCTTCGTGCTGACAGTCTGCGATGCATTCCTGCCGAGAACAAGGTAATCCGTCTTTTTGGATACGCTGTCGCTCACGGTGCCTCCGCCGGCTACGACCGCCTGCATCACCTTCTCTCTGGAGAACTGCACAAGCGTTCCCGTGAATACGAAAGACTTTCCGTAAAAAGGCGACGCCGCGTCGATCTCCTTCTGCGGCCGGATATCCTTCGCTCGGACGAACCGCTTGGATTCCTTTTTCTGCTCAAAGCCGATGTTGTTCTCCTGCATGTACCGCATCATGTATTCATAGCAGCGGTAGGTCTGCTCCGCATCCGCAAGTGCGCGGTGTTCCACGCTCTCGCCGATCCCGAAGCGCTCGATCTGGTCGCAGAGCCTATGATGGCGGTATTCCTTGAAGAGCATCCTGCTGATGCGCAGAGTGTCGATGTAATCGTTTGCAAATGCCCTGCCGAG
>JAZRGP010000117.1:0-1116 GCA_045644225.1 Christensenellaceae bacterium
GTTTCAAGCTCCTTCGCATGGGATACGAAGGACATATCCTTGAGCGAAAGTGCATAAGGCTTGCCGTCCAGACGGAAATCCAGTCTGCAGGGCTGCGCGCATTTTCCTCTGTTTCCGCTTCTGCCGCCGATCATGCTCGAGAGATAGCATGCACCCGAGGTGCTCATGCAGAGCGCACCGTGGATAAACGTCTCGATCTCGATCCCCGATCCGTCCGTGATCCTGCGGATCTCCGCAATGCTGAGTTCTCTCGCGAGAACGGCACGGCTGAATCCGAGTTCCTGCGCCATATGCACACCGTCGATATTCGTGATGGTCATCTGCGTGGATGCGTGCATCTCGATCGTGGGGCACATCTCTCTTAAAAGCTTCGCCACGGCAAGGTCCTGCACGATCACCGCATCAGCGCCGCTCTCCGCGATCTCCGCAAGAGAACGCTTCAGATCATGGAGCTCCGCATCATTGACCAGTGTGTTGAGCGTAACATGCACCTTGACTCCCCGCGCATGACAATAGGAAACAGCCTCTTTTAAAGCTGCTTTGTCGAAATTTCCCGCACTGCTGCGCGCATTGAAATTTTTCGTGCCGAGGTATACCGCATCCGCACCGCTGCGCACCGCCGCGATGAGCTGCTCCTCGGCGCCTGCCGGGGCAAGGATCTCCATATTACTTCTGCTCCTCTGCCTTTGCCGCAAGAACAGCCTTAGCGAGCTGGTCTGCGCAGGATGTCTTGCGCATGCCGCATGTATTGCCGCTGAGCTTTGCCGCGATATCGTCTGCGCTCATGCCGTCGACGAGTCTGCCGATCGCCTTGAGGTTGCCGTTGCAGCCGCCCATAAATTCAACGTTTGTTACGATGCCGTCATTGATATCGAATGCAACTGCCATAGAGCAGGTGCCTTTGTTGTGATGTGTAAAACGCATAATTCCTCCGAATCATTTCTGATATACTTTTTTCTATCTGCATTATACAGGAAACCCGAATAAAACACAAATAAAAAAGGTGTCCTCCGCGAGAACACCCGATCTTTCAGTAAATAATGCTCTTTTTCGGCTCAGCCTGATTCTTCTCCAGATCCAGCTTGTGCGCGATATAGCCTGCGCCGCCGATGTATT
>JAZRGP010000118.1:0-2291 GCA_045644225.1 Christensenellaceae bacterium
TAATGAGCACAGACATGAACGTTCCCGTCATGATCGAGCGCTCCCGTGACTATGGCGTTGCGAAGACGATCAGCGACTCCAAATCCCGCGCTACGGGCAAGCTCCGTATCGAATATATGTCTACGGGTGCGGATGTCGTTCCCGGGGATACAGTCGTAACTTCGGGCATGGGAGGTATTTACCCCAAGGGTCTCTTCATCGGTCAGGTCTCTGAGGTCAGCACGGATGCAAACGCAGAGGCAGTTGTGACTGTGCAGAGCAATGTTGATTTCGAGCACATTGAAGAAGTGCTTATCATTCTGGAACATTTCGGTGAGGTCGATTAAGTTTGAGATATGTAGTTTTGGTCATAACCGCGCTGCTCGGCGCGCTGATAACAGGCGGCGTATCTCCTCAGCTCCCGATCCTCGGAACTGAGCCCGATCTTCTGCTGATCTTTATGCTGGCGCTGACGATCTGCGAATGCACGATCACGCCCGTTTTGGTGTGCTCTGTTGCCGCGATCTTTATGGACTTCTTCTATGCGCAGGCGATCGGATATTATTCTTTCCCGTATCTGCTGGCAGGAAGCCTTGTATTTATGATCGTCAGAAACATGCGTGTGCCGCGGCTGGGCATCCCTTCGCTGCTCTGCGGAGCGGCATGGCTCGTGAAAGACCTGCTGATGGCGCTGCTGACATTCCTTTTGGGAAACACATTTGATTTCTGGTATATTTTCCTGCACAGTACGCTGACGGGTATCTTTGTAAATGCGCTGCTGATGCTGCCGATCTATCTGTTCTTCAGCTGGCTCTGCAGCTTCAATTTCATGCGTCCGCATAGCGTCAGCATCGAGCAGGAGTTCCCGAATATGATCTATTCTCAGAAAAAAACACGCAGGAGTGATGTAAGATGGAGAAGCTGAACGGCAGATATATCGTGTTGCTTTCGCTGATACTGGCATTGTTCCTGTTTCTCGGCGGAGCATATTTATCATTGGTATTAAGCGCGGAAACCGTCATCGATGAAGAGGGCAACGAGACCGTAACGACGGTCACGACCCGCGAGATCGAGGTCGAGGGCAAGCGCGGCTCTATCCTTGATGCCAACGGCATTCCGCTGGCATACGATAACGCAAGCTACGACGTACAGTTCACATGGGATACAAACCGCAGAAAGTCCTCTGACAGAGCGAACTATACGCGTATATTTATGAAGACGATCGAGATCATCGAGGAAAACGGCGGCAAGGTGATCGATACCTTTATGATCATAAAGGATGATGACGGCAAGTTTATCTTCGACGTTCAGGATCTCGATGAAAAGGCTCGCAAGACCCGTGTGGAAAAATGGTGCGAGAATATGCAGATCTCCGATGCGGAGCTTTCTCCCGAGGAGATGTATTATGAACTGCGTGCATCTTACCGTATTCCCGAGGATATCGGCTTTGAGGAGGCATCGAAGCTTCTGTCGATCTGGCAGGAGGCACAGCTTGGTTCGTATAAATCCTATCTGCCCGTGACGATCGCGCAGAATGTTTCCTATAATACTGTTCTCGAGATCGAAACACGTGCAAATGAGCTCATCGGCATGAGCATCAAGGAATCCAGCACGCGCGTATACCCGAAGTCCACGCTCGCAGCGCATGCGATCGGCTATACAGGCAAGATCACCGCGGAAGATGACGTTAAGTCTTACGAAGACCTCGGCTACGATATCGACAACGATACCGTCGGCAAGAGCGGCATCGAAAGCACGATGGAGAAATAACTGACGGCTTCGACATCCGAAAAGAAGGGTGCGAAAACGATCAGCGTAGACGCATCGGGCGGTCTGCTGGAGGAACTCGAATATACGGGTGCAAAGGATGGCGACGACGTTATCCTGACCATCGACGTCAAGATGCAGGAGGCGCTGGAGGCGGCGCTCAAGAAAAACATCGAGGATGTCAATGCGTATCAGGTAGAAACATATAACCATCCCGATAAAAAAGAAAAATACGACAAACTCGTTGAAAACCGTAAAAAGCAAGAGGTAAACATGTGCATCTCCGGTGCGGCGATCGTGATCGATCCGCGGACTGCGGATGTCAAGGCGATCGCGAGCTATCCCAGCTTTGACTTAAACCTCTTCGTAGGCGGTATTTCCGATGCGGACTTCAAGGCGCTGAACGAAGACGAGGCAACGCCGCTCTTTAATAACGCGGTATCCTCTGCGTCGACTCCCGGTTCTATCTTCAAGATGTGTACGGGTATCGCGGGTCTGATGGAAGGCGTCATCACGACGACAACCCCGATCAACGACGAGGGTCC
>JAZRGP010000119.1:0-2327 GCA_045644225.1 Christensenellaceae bacterium
GCCGTCATAGAGAGGATCCCCTGCTCCACCGCCCCGAAGTCCATGCCCAATGCCCGCAGGATACGGTTCGCCAGACATTCCCGTTCTGCCATAAGCCCATAGAGCAGATGTTCACTGCCCACATATCCGTTGCCCAGTCTGCGGGAGACGGTCTGGCTTATTTCCAGAATCTTCTTCATGCGGGGCGTATAGCCGAAGTTTCGGTTGATGATATAGTCTCCCCTGCCGATGATATTTTCCACGGCGGACTTGAGCCGATCCTCGCCCGCTCCGCTTTTTTTCAGAATATCCGAAGCTCTGTCGCCGCATTCCGCGATGCCTGCGAGCAGGTGCTCCGTTCCGACATAATTAAATCCGAGCTCCTTGGCATATTCCGCGGCTTTTTTCAGCGCGGCTTTCGCACCCTCGGTAAATCTTGCAAAATAATCCATCGTCATCCTCCGAAAAATCGTCTGTTTTCCCTCTGTATTTCTATAATATACCCAACAGTGTCCAATTGAAAACCCTCTGCTGCAGGAAAACAAAAAAAGTGCCCCACCGCCGAATATACGACGATGGGGCTAAGGTATGCTCTCAGATTCTTTCAAATCCAAAAACTTACTTTTCTGTTAGATCTGCTTTGCGTTTGCAAGGAGATATCTTTCTGCTTCGGGATTCCAGAGGCCATTGTGGCGGGAAACGATCTCAGCGAGGTCTGCAAAGAAGGGATCTTCCTTACCGAGTTCCGCGAAGTCGTCGATCGCTGTAAGAGGCATGTCTACATGTGTGTAAACGAGCTTCTTGCCGCCGGGGATCTTGGGCAGGTTCATTGTTGTTTCGATAACGCAGTTGAGGCCGCCGATGTGTGTGATCATCGCAGAGGGATTGATCTTGCCTGCGGACATCATCTCGAGTGCTTCGATAAGGTCATCGTTGTTGCCGCCGCTGTTGCCTGCAACGTGTGTGAAGAGGTAATGCACGTTATAGAAGTTGAATTCAGCGGAGAACTCGGGGTTTGTCGGGCCTGCGAAGAAGTTCAGGCAGCCGTCGAGACCGAGGATCTTGCTGCCCTGCTCAACAACGGGCTTAACGGGAGCGTATACATATACGTCGTCGTAGCCGCCGTCTGCGATCGCACGGAGTTCAGCAACTGCGTCTTCACACTTAGCTGTGTTGACATACATGAGCTTAACGCCGTTCTTTTCAGCTTCTTCAACTGTGTAGATGGAAGCCGCACGAGCGAGTCTTGCATCGTCGATATCAGTAACAACGAGGAGAGAGGGACGTCTGTCGCAGTGGATCGCATAGTCGATCGCGCCGAGACCCATGGGGCCTGCACCTGCGAGGAGAGCCATCTTGCCGCCTTCCTTGATACCCATTTCATGGACATAAGTACCGGGAGTTGCATGGTAGTTTACATGGAAGCCGCCGATGATGCAGCTTACGGGCTCTGCGAGAGAGCCGCTGTAATATGCTTCACCTGTGTACTTGAGCAGGCAGTTTCTTTCCATGATGACGGAGGGGATTACAACGTATGTTGCATCGCCGCCGATCGTTGTGAAAGTATAGCCGGGAGCTGCGTGAACGTTCTCGGGCATGTTGATCGCGGGCTGGATCGCAAACTTGTCGCCGGGAGCGAACTGATCCTGCCAGCGTGCGCCGACTTCGATGATCTCGCCGCAGAATTCGTGACCGATGATCGTGGGGTTAACATCGATATCATCGGGAACGCGCTTGTGAGCGGGACCCTGAACGGTTGCCTTATAGGAAGACATGCAGATACTGTCGGAAACGACCTTAGCAAGGATCTCGCCCTCGTCGATCTGCGGGAGTTCAAATTCTTCCAGTCTTAAATCATTTGCACCGTAAATACGAACTGCTTTTGTTTTCAAGGTAATTTTCCTTTCTGCGGATTATACGCCGAGCTTGTTTGTTCTGATGAGTTCCATGCTTGTGAAGCTCTGTGTGTTTACATGGCCGGGAAGCGGAACGAGCTTATCATTGATCGCATCGAGGATCCATTCGGGCTGCGGGAAGAATTCTGCGTCGAATTCGAATGCAGGTGTGATCCAGTTCTTAGCGCCGACAACAACGGGCGGTGCATCGAGGTAATCGAATGCGAGCTGTGTGATGTTTGTAGCCATATCGTTGAGGACGTTGCCGCGTGTGCATGCATCGCTTGCGAGGACGATCTTGCCTGTCTTCTTAACGGATTCAACGACCTTTTCGTAGTTGAAGGGAACAACGCTTCTTGCGTCGATAACTTCTGCGGACATGCCGTACTTTTCCTGGAGGAGGTCAGCAGCCTTGAGTGCTGTATAGAGCGTGGAGCCGACTGTGAGGGTCGT
>JAZRGP010000120.1:0-6540 GCA_045644225.1 Christensenellaceae bacterium
CTTTATACATTGCATCATATATTTTCATATCCAGATCCTCCGATCAATACTCATAATCCTTCACTATGCATTATACCGCAGTTAAAGGCAAAATGCTACTGTCTTTTCGGCATACAAAAAGAGCTTCCGCAAAAAATCGGAAGCTCTGTTCTTTTCATTTAAATATCCTCTTCCACCCTTGGCAGATTCCAGTGGAACCGCGCCGAAAGCAGGCGGATCGCAATAATAATTACCGCACCGATCAGCATCGCCACATTCTCGGAAACTGTTCCCCAGAGAAGCGCACATGCCGCCGCGCCAACGAGCGAAGCGCACGCATAGATATGCTTGACGAAGATATACGGCATATTTCCCGAGAGGACATCTCGCAGCACACCGCCGCCGACACCCGTGATCAAACCGACGAAGATCAGCAGAAACAGCTGCTGCTCCGCAGTCTGCAGGATCGCCGTACGGATGCCGAGCACGGTGAAGATGCCGAGACCCAGTGTATCCATGATGCGCAGCGTCCCATCAAAGATCCTTCGGTTTTTGATCAGCGCATGGCGCACCCCGGGCAGAAACAATATGATCGCCGTTGCCGTCGCGATCAGCGCATTTCTCGGATCGCGGAACGCAAGCGGAGGCGTGATCCCAAGGATCAGGTCGCGGATGATACCGCCGCCGACCGCAGTCACGATACCCAGCACCACGATACCCAGAAGGTCCATGTGCTTTCTCATGGCGGTCATCGCGCCCGATGCCGCAAAGGCGACCGTGCCGAGGATCTCAAGAACGGTTACGAACAGTTCCATTTATGCAATATACTCCCTCACGCGCAGAACAGCGCCGACCTTAGCCGCGATCTCACGGCATTTTTCGATATCTTCCGCACTGATGACGTCAACGACGGAGAGCTTTGTATCCAGCCCTGCCTTGACGCACTTTGCCGCGAAGTCCAGCATCGCATCAAACGCATCGAGACCGAAGTCGCTCTTGCAGACTGCGTCATACTTCTCTGCGGAAGCTTCGTTCAGGCTGATGGAGACGGAGTCGATCACTTCAGCAAGCTCGGGAACGACATCTCTGCCGTGCTGGATGTTCGCAAGACCGTTTGTATTGAGGCGGGTCTTTTTGCCGTTGGCTTTGAGATGCTTCGCAATCTTCAGCAGCGCATCGAGGTTCATGGTCGGCTCGCCAAATCCGCAGAACACGACCTCATCGGAGATCGCCCAGCCCTCGAGCATCGCGATGACATCCTCCGCGGAGGGTTCACGGTCCAGCCAGAGCGGATCATCCGCAACACCGTCAGCATGGTTTCTCAGACAGAATGTGCAGGCATTGTTGCAGCGGTTAGTCAGATTCAGATATGTTTTTCCTTCAAAATCGTAAACGTAGTTATTCATAGTTCTCTCAGATACGGAACAGTTTCTTTCCGTTTTCCAGCATGATCTCAGCGGCTTCCTCCGCATCCATGCCCTTGAGCTCCGCGATCTTATGCGCGACGAGGCGCGTATTCGCAGGGTCGTTTCGCTTGCCGCGCAGCGGCACAGGAGCGAGATACGGGCTGTCGGTTTCCAGCAGGATGCGGTCGATGGGCGCATACTTCACGACCTCGAGCAGCTTGACTGCGTTCTTAAACGTAAGCGAGCCGCCTACACCGAGGTATAATCCGCGGTCGAGCAGGATCTTTGCCGTCTCGACACTGCCCGAGAAGCAGTGCATAACGCCGTCTCTGCAGTCCTCTGCTGCGAGGACATCCAGCATATCCTGCGTGGATTCACGGGAATGCAGGCTGACGGGAAGGTCGAGCTCCTGCGCAAGGCGGAGCTGCTTCGCGAGGACATCGCGCTGCAGGTCACGCGGACAGAAGTCATAATAATAATCCAGACCGATCTCGCCGATCGCGACTACCTTATCCTCAGCTGCGGCATATTCGCGGATCGCCTTTTCCAGCGCATCGTCATATTCTGCCGCACTGTGCGGATGCACACCGAGTGCGCAGTAGATAAAATCATACTGACGCGCAAGCGCGACGGCTTTCGGGACATAGTCCCGATCCGTCGCACATTCCAGCACGAGCTCTACGCCTCTCCGGCGTACGCTCTCCAGCATCTCGTGGCGATCGTCATCAAAACGGTCATCCAGAAGATGCGCATGTGTATCAAAAAGTCTCATTACTTGATTCTCAGACCCGTGAGCATTTCAGCTTCGGGAGCGATCAGCTGAAGACCCTTATCATCGTTAACCGCAAGGATCATACCTTCGGAGAGGATGCCGCAGAGCTTTGCGGGCTTGAGGTTTGCAACGATGACGATGTTCTTGCCGACCATCTGTTCTGCTGTGAAGTATTCCTTGATGCCGGAAACGATGGTTCTCGTTTCGCTGCCCATCTTGACTGTCAGCTTAAGGAGCTTCTTCGCCTTCTTGATCTCTTCGCAAGCGATGACCTTAGCTGTACGCAGGTCGATCTTTTCGAAATCTTCGAAAGTGATCTCATCAGCGATGGGTTCCATTTCGGGTTCTTCGGGCTTCTTGGAAAGGCTTTCGAGATGTTCGATCTCCTTTTCAACGTCAATACGGGGATAAAGCGGATCACCCTTGACCGTCTGTGTGCCGGCAACTGTGCCGCCGTATGTCTTGACGCTTTCCCAGTCATAGTTAACAGCGCAGAGCTGTTCGTTGAGCTTAACGGATGTTTCGGGCATGAAGCAGCTGATCATTACACCGACGATGCGGAGACCTTCTGCGAGGTTATAGAGAACGGAGCCGAGTCTTGCCTTCTTGTCTTCGTCCTTTGCGAGCGCCCAGGGCATTGTTACGTCGATGTACTTGTTGAGTGTGGAGACATACTGCCAGATCTCAGCAAGAGCATCGGAGAAGCGGAACGCATTCATAAGTTCTTCGACCTTGCCGGGAAGAGCCTTTGCGAGGTCGATGACCATAGCGTCTTCATCTGCGGGAGCATCGTTTGCGGGGATGACGCCGTCGTTGTACTTGCCGATCATAGCGATCGTACGGGAGAGGAGGTTGCCGAGGTCGTTTGCGAGGTCAGCATTGATGCGCTTGATGAGTCTTTCGTTGGAGAAGAGAGCATCGGAGCCGAGGGGCATCTCTCTCATCAGGAAGAAACGGAGTGCATCTACGCCATAGCGTTCTGCGAGAACGACGGGGTCAACAACGTTGCCCTTGGATTTGCTCATCTTGCCGCCTTCGAGGATTACCCAGCCGTGGCCGAATACCTGCTTCGGGAGCGGCAGACCGAGCGCCATCAGCATGATGGGCCAGATGATCGTATGGAAACGAACGATCTCCTTGCCGACGAGGTGTACATCAGCAGGCCAGAACTTTTCGTACTTGCTCTGATCGTCGGAGCCATAGCCGAGAGCCGTGATATAGTTGGAGAGCGCGTCGACCCAAACGTAAACGACGTGCTTTTCATCGAATGTTACGGGGATGCCCCAGTCGAAGGATGTTCTGGAAACGCAGAGGTCCTCGAGACCGGGCAGCAGGAAGTTCTGCAGCATTTCGTTCTTTCTGCTGACGGGCTGGATGAATTCGGGGTTTTCTTCGATATGCTTGATGAGTCTGTCAGCATACTTGGAAAGACGGAAGAAGTAGCTCTCTTCCTTTGCCTTTTCAACGGGTCTGCCGCAGTCGGGGCACTTGCCATCGACGAGCTGACGGTCCAGCCAGAAAGATTCGCAGGGAGTGCAGTACCAGCCTTCGTATTCGCTCTTATAGATATCGCCCTGATCATAGAGCTGCTTGAAGATCTTCTGAACGACCTTTACATGGCGGTCTTCTGTTGTACGGATGAAATCATCGTGAGAGATGTTCATGAGGTCCCAGAGTTCCTTGATGCCTGCAACGACGCCGTCAACGTATTCCTGAGGTGTTACGCCGTGGTCGTGAGCGATCTTGTGGATCTTTTGACCGTGTGCGTCAGTACCCGTAAGGAACATTACGTCATAGCCCGTCATTCTCTTGAAACGAGCCATGGTATCTGCAGCAACTGTGCAGTATGTATGGCCGATATGCAGCTTATCGCTGGGGTAGTAGATCGGTGTTGTGATATAATACTTCGGTTTAGACATTATTCTTCTCCTTTGATCTATCGTCATGCTATAATTATGATCTTTTTTGCTGAGGGACATAAATACCCATGCTATTTTATTGTATTACATCGCGGAAAAATAGTCAATGCCGCAGGAAAAAGTATCTGCGAAAGAGCAGCCCCATATACTTGATATCGGGAGGTGATTTTCATGATGAAATACATCTGGGCAGGGCTGATCACGGGTGCGGTGCTGCTGGGGCTGGCGACGGGCAGGATCGATGCCGTATCTACCGCCGCCATGAACGGTGCAAAAGAAGCCGCAATGCTCGCCATATCCCTCATCGGGACCTATTCACTGTGGTTGGGGATGCTCAGCATCCTTGAGAAGGCAGGCGCCGTAAACGCGATCGCAAAGCACAGCGAAAAGGTCATCCTATGGCTCTTCAAAGGCATGAAAAAAGGCGCCGCGACCGCATATATCACCATGAACCTCGTCGCGAACATGCTCGGCATGGGCAGCGCCGCAACGCCCTTCGGCTTAAAGGCGATGGAGGAGCTGAAAAAGCAGAGCTCCGACGGCGACACCGCATCCCATGATATGTGCCTCTTCCTCATCGTCAACACCGCTTCCGTGCAGCTTCTGCCGCTCTCCATCATCGCGATCCGCTCCGCAGCAGGCTCTGCCGACCCCACGGATATCGTCATCCCCGCATTCCTCGCGACGCTCGGCACAGCGATCCTCGGCGTGATCCTCGCGAAGATCTGCGCAAAGGCAGGCAGATCATGAACGCGATTCGCATTATATCCGCTGCGGCAATGCCCGTGTTTCTCGTATTGACCGTGATCTACGGACTGATCAAAAAGGTCGATGTTTACGCAGCCTTTATCGAAGGCGCAAAGAAGGGCTTCGCACTGTGCCTGCGCATCCTGCCGTATATGGTCGCGATGATGTTCGCAGTCGCGATGCTCACCGCCGCAGGAGCCTTCGACAGACTCTCCGCGATGCTCGCACCCGTGATGATGCTGCTCGGCATCCCCGCGGAGGTCCTCTCTGCCGCGATGCTGCGGCCATTCTCAGGTGGAGCGAGCCTCGGCATCCTCGGAAGCGTGCTTGCGCTGCACGGACCCGATTCCTTTGCGGCTCGCGTGCTCTGCACATTCATGGGCAGCTCGGAAACGCTTTTCTACACCGTCTCGCTCTATTTCGGCAGCATCGGCATCCAAAAAACGAGATACGTCATCCCCGTTGCGCTCGTGACGGACTTTTTCGGACTGATCCTATCCTGCATGCTCTGCAGATGGTGGTTCGGATAACAGCAAAAAAGGAACAGAGCCGGTCTGTTCCTTTTTCGGGAAATTGGTGTATTGCTTAGGAAGTAGATTTGGTAGAAATATCTTATGCCTCTATGATAAGGCATAATTATGTCCAAAGTATGAGCAATTTGTTAATAAATTTCGAAGAATTCGATCGCGCCGTCTTTGACCTGTATCCCGATATTGCTGCCGATATGCACCTTCCCCGCGAGGATCTCCTCGGAAAGCCGATCTTCCACCGTCTGGCGGATCAGCCTGCGCAGAGGACGCGCACCGTACTCCGCATCGTAGCCGCGCTTCGCGAGGAAATCCGCCGCCTCCGCGGAGTAGCTGAGATGGATATTGCGCTCTTTCAGTCGGGAGATGATGGAATCCAGCATCAGCCGCGAGATATTGCCGATATCCTCCTCCGTTAATTTGCTGAAGATGATGATATCGTCAATGCGGTTGAGGAATTCGGGTCGGAAGAATTTCTTCAGCTCCTCCGTAATGTTCTCCTTCATCGCATCATATTCTCCGCGCGGATCTGCCGCGGCAAAGCCGATGCTCCGACGGTTTCCGATGCTGTGCGCACCGAGGTTCGAGGTCATGATGATCACGCAGTTCTTGAAGTCCACTCTCCTGCCCTGCGCATCCGTCAGCCGACCGTCCTCGAGCATCTGCAGAAGGACGTTGAAGACATCCGCATGTGCCTTCTCGATCTCATCGAAAAGCAGGACGCAGTAAGGATTCCTGCGCACCTTCTCCGTCAGCTGACCGCCTTCGTTATAGCCGACATATCCAGGAGGCGCACCGATCAGCTTGGAGACCGTGTGCTTCTCCATATATTCCGACATATCCAGCCGCACCATAGCCTCGCGGTTTCCGAACATCGCCTCCGCGAGTGCTCGGGCAAGCTCGGTCTTTCCAACGCCTGTCGGGCCGAGGAAGATAAACGAGCCGACGGGTCTCTCGGGATCCTTGAGTCCTGCGCGGGCTCTGCGGATCGCACGGGATACTGCGGAAACAGCCTCATCCTGACCGACGACACGGCGATGGAGCGTTTCCTCCAGCTTCAGCAGCTTCTGCGCTTCGTCTTCCGTCAGTTTCTTTACGGGGACGCCTGTCCAGAGCGATACGATCGCAGCGATGTCCTCCTCGGTAACCTCAGGGTCTCTCCTGCCGCGCTGGTGCTCTGCTTCCTGCTC
>JAZRGP010000121.1:0-1548 GCA_045644225.1 Christensenellaceae bacterium
AGATCAAAAAAGACCTGTGCGCGGGTCTTGTGGATATCATTATCGGTACGCACAAGCTGCTCTCCAAAACCATTGAATACAAGGATCTCGGACTGCTCATTATCGACGAAGAACAGCGCTTCGGTGTATCGCATAAAGAACGCATCAAGGATATGAAGCGGCAGGTCGACGTGCTGACGCTGACGGCAACGCCTATTCCGAGAACGCTGGAAATGGCGCTGACGGGCATCCGCGATATGTCCACGATCGACACACCGCCTGCGGACCGAAAAGAGGTTCAGGCATATGTCGCGGAATTCAGCTGGAGCCTTGTTCGCGAGGCGGTCATGAAGGAACTTGCACGCGGCGGACAGATATTCTTCGTTTGCCCGAGAGTCGGACAGATGGATGAACTGATGCGCACGCTGAAGATGATCGTGCCTGAAGTAAATGCCGTTGCAGTACACGGGCAGATGGGCGAGAACGAGTTTGAGGAAAAGGTATCGCGGTTTATCGACCATGAATACGACCTCATGCTCTGCACGACCATCGTGGAATCGGGGATCGACATTCCTGCGGCGAACACCATCATCGTATACGAAGCGGATCGATTCGGTCTTGCGCAGCTCTATCAGCTGAAGGGCAGGGTAGGGAGATCGTCGCTGAGGGCATATGCATACTTCCTGCACAGCGGAATGGATCGGCTCTCGGAGATCGCGGCAAAGAGGCTTTCCGCATTAAAGGAATTCACGCAGTTCGGCAGCGGTCTTAAGATCGCGATGAAGGACCTTGAGATCCGCGGTGCGGGCAACATCCTTGGCCCCGAACAGAGCGGACATATGGCGCAGATCGGCTACAGCTTATACTGCAAGCTCGTGAAGGACGAAGTCTCCGCGCTCAACAGCACGCTTCCCGTGGAGATCGAAACGTCTGTCGAGCTTGGTATGAATGCATATATCCCAATGAGCTACGTTTCGGAAGAGGCGCAGAAGATCGATATGTACCGCCGTATCGGCGCGGTAAAGAACCTCGAGGAAGCAAAGGACGTTCGTGCGGAATTTACGGAACGCTTCGGCAAGCCGCCTGTTGAGGTGGAAAACCTGCTCTCCGCATCGGTCATCCGTGCTTATGCAGAGAAGGCCTGCGTGGCAAGCGTCATCCGCAAGGGAATGGTGATCGAGGTGAAATTCAGCGAGCATGCGGTGATCGATGTGCCTCGCGTGATGCAGATCCTTACGAGATATCGCGAGATCGCACAGTATCGCAGATCATCTCCTCCTGCGATCCTCTATAAACCCAAACCCGGCAGGCTTTATTCTGACTTATTGAAGATTCTTTCGGAAATTAGTCATTGCATCTATGCAGAAGATAAAGTATAATATTATAGTGTAATTTTTTACACACAAACATATAAGTACAATAATCAGGAGCAATAAAATGGCAAAGAGAATTATTCTGATCGCGCTGGCAGTTATTATGACAGTTGTATTTGCAGGCTGCAGCATGGTAACAGTTAATGAAGAACGCGACGGGCAGAGAGTCGTAGCGAAAGTAAACGGCGAAGAAATT
>JAZRGP010000122.1:0-2997 GCA_045644225.1 Christensenellaceae bacterium
CCAATGGATTTGCGAGCATATCGAAGAATATTCAGCTTGTTGATCAGAAAAACCAAGTATATATTCAGGAAGTAGGCGCGTTTTTTCCGGGGTTGGTCGAGGATGGTGCAGAGATGCTGGAACCGGATGCGTGTGTAATCACGAACATTGGTCCATCGCATATCGATCTCTATGGCTCTGTTGAAAATATAGCTCATGATAAACTCGCGCTGACGCGTCATCTGAAAAAAGACGGTATGGCATTTATCAATTATGATGATCCTGTTCTTCGTGAAGCGCGGTATGACTGCAATGTAACATGGTACTCACTGGATAATCCCAATGCGCATTATTATGCTGAAAATATTTCGTATGGTGATGGATTTATTGAGTATGATATCGTCGGGAAAGGGCAGCGTGCGCACATCCGCCTCAATAGCTATGGCATGCACAATGTCATTAACTCTGTTGCTGTGTTTGCGTTCGGATGCTGGTGTGGGATTCCTGCCAAGGATATCGGGGAATCTTTTTTGAAATTTAAAACAAGTGGAATTCGGCAAAATTATGTGAATATCGGTGGCTACCGTCTGTATCTGGATTGCTTCAACTCTGCGCCGAACTCTCTTGAAGGTGCAATTGAAACAATAACCAAAATTCCGATCGAAGATGGAAAAAAGAGGATCGCGGTTTTGGGGGACATGCTCAAAATGGGGGATCTTTCCAAACAGCTTCATATCGATTGCGGAAAGGCGATCTCGAAATATAATATTGATCTGTATCTCTGCTATGGTTCGTATATGTATTATATGGCGGAAGAATTGAAAAAAGCAGGCTGCAATGTAATGTATACAAAAGATCAGACTCAGCTGAATCTTTGGCTTGCGCAGAATGCTCGGGTAGGTGATCTGATTTTGTTCAAATCCGGGCATCGTATGTATCTCGCCAAGACTGTGGATGCGCTCTTTGGCACTCCGTTTTATATTAATGATGCCGATATTGTTTTGAGCAAAGGAAAAATGTCTGTTTCTAATGAACTTGAGATCAGAACGGTTGAGGAAAAAGCGCAGATTATGAAGAATAATTCTAAAAGCAGTAAGATTGTACTTCCCGACCACATCGCCAGTGCAGATCTGGTGCGCATTGGCGCTGATTCGTTTGGTAGAAACAAAACGCTGGAAGAACTCGTTATTCCGGAAGGTGTTGTAAGTATCGGATATGCGGCGTTTTATATATGTAAATCATTGCGCAAGATCAATTTTCCGTCTACTCTTCGTGTGATTGAGCAGAGTGCGTTTAATTACTGTGTTGCACTGGAGGAGGCAATTCTACCGGACAGTGTGATTTCTGTTGGAGTAAGAGCATTTTATGACTGTAAATCAATGAGAAAAGCTGTGATTGGCTGCAATGTTGCTTATATAGGGAAGCAGGCATTTGCAAATTGTCCGAATCTCACGATTTACGGTGTATCGGGGTCTTATGCAGAGGAGTATGCAATTTCTGAGGGTATTCCCTTTAAAAGCTTCAATAACTCAGAAAATTTTTGACCACATCCGACTTGTTGATAAAGTATTTCTTTCCTAATTCTTCCAACCGTGCTATAATGCATATAATGGGTGCGTATGGGGATATTTTCCGTAAGCACCTTTGTTCAGGAAAGGATATGTTAGTAAATGAATCTCGGTAAAAATAAACTGCTTCTTATATTGGTATGGATCATCGAAGGCATCGTCGTCGGCTTCGGCGCGATCCTCCCGGGTATCAGCGGCGGCACGCTCTGCGTTGCGTTCGGCATGTACCGTCCCATCGTTGAGACGATCTCGCATCTCAAGACGGGCCTCAAAAAGCACTGGCTGATGTTCTTCTCCTTTATTCTCGGTGTAGCGATCGGCTTTGTGGGTCTCTCGGGTCTCGCGGCATATCTCATGGATAAGAATACGCTTCTCGTAACCTGCGCATTTATCGGCTTCATCCTCGGTACGATCCCCGATCTCTGGGGCGATGCAGGTCAGCAGGGCAGGGGCAAGGGTTCCTATATCGCGCTCGTGATCGGCTTTGCTGCGATGATCGGTGTGCTCTCTCTGCTGAAGACGACCATCTCCGTAACAATCGAACCCGGCATCCTCGGCTTTATCTTCTGCGGTATCGCATGGGGTCTCAGCTTCATCGTTCCGGGCTTGAGCTCCTCGACGCTTCTTCTGTTCTTCGGTCTCTATCAGCCCATGCTTGAGGGCATCTCCTCGCTGGACTTCAAGGTACTGATCCCGATGGGCATCGGCATGGCGGCTTGCGTGCTGCTGCTTACAAAGCTCGTCAACCGCGCTTATGAAAAGCACTATTCCATCGTATCGCATGGCGTTCTCGGCATCCTCGCTGCGACAGCGGTCATGATCATTCCCTTCAAGGATATGGTCGGCGGTATGCTGGTATGGAGCATCCTCTGCATCATTCTCGGTGCGGCAGTATCCTATCTCTTTACACGCATCTGCAACAAGATCAAGGAAAACAACAAAGCGGAATAATTCTGCATTAAAAAATCCCTCGAAAAGATCGAGGGATTTTTTTGTTGAATTTGTTATGCTGTTTTTGCCATATACTGGCGCTTCAGCTGCTCGATCATGCGGTTGACCGCAGGGATGAGCGTGATGATGAGGCAGATGATCACCTCGGGGATGATGTAGGATGCGTTATATACGATGGAATAGATCAGAGCATTTTGCTCGCCTGCATATTCCGCGAAGAACACGACGCCCGATACCACCGCGAAGAACAGTCTGCCTGCTGCGGAGATGAGCACGCTCCATGCGATGTGCTTTCGGCAGATGCCGCCGAGACCGATCACGGAGAATGCAAAGATGTAATCGAGGATGAACTGCGCCCAATGGACGACGTACGCACCCTGAATGATATTGAGGATCCCGTATGCAAGGCCCAGAACAAGACCTTTCTTATATCCGTAGATATAGGAGAAGAGGATGATGGGCAACATACTGGGGGGAGTGATGCTGCCGCCCTGAGGCA
>JAZRGP010000123.1:0-5844 GCA_045644225.1 Christensenellaceae bacterium
TCTTCTTCGGCGGCTCGAGAGAATAATCATGGCGGTTGGCTGTTCGGGTATAATTTCCTTCCTCACCGACATACGGTCGTGCAATCACGCGTCCAACACCGTGCTCTCCCTGCAGCATCTCCCGCGCGATCTCGCAGCAGCGGTAGAGCTCTGTAAGTCCGATATGCTCCTCATGCGCTGCTATCTGAAAGACGCTGTCCGCCGAGGTATATACGATCAGCTTGCCTGTTTTTATCTGCTCTTCGGCATAGTCCCGAATGGCATCCGTCCCCGAATACGGCTTGTTGCAGAGCACTCCTCTGCCCGTGCGTTTTTCGAATTCCGCAATGACCTCCTGCGGAAATCCGTTGGGATAGGTCGGCAGAGGCTTCTCCGTCAGGATGCCTGCCATCTCCCAATGACCCGCGGTCGTGTCCTTCGCGGAAGACTTCTCCGTCATGCGCGCAAAAACACCGATCGGCTCGCTTCCGTCGTTCGGCTCAACGCCATCGATATGAAATAACCCCAGCTTCGCAAGATTCGGTACGCAAAAACCCTCAGCCGAGCGAATGCTGCGCAGCGTATTGCTGCCCGCATCACCGAAACGGTCTGCATCCTCCTGCGCTCCGATGCCGAAGCTGTCCAGTACGATCAAAAATATTCTTTTCAAAGGAAATCCTCCTGATTCTTAATTATTATATTATTTCTATTCCGCGCCGTTGTCAAACACGAATAAAAAAGCCGCTCTGTTTCTACAGAACGGCAAAATTCTTATCCCTGTTCCAGCATCAGCTGATATACTCTGTTTTTATTGACACCGAGGTCATCCGCAGTTGCCTTGACGGCACTCTTGCGGGATTCGCCTGCCTCGAGATGCAGATTCAGCACACGCAGGATATCCTCATCCGTGAGTTCCTTTTTCTCTCTTGCCTTGCCTTCCAGAACAAGCACGAACTCGCCCTTGATCTCGCCTTCGTAGCGCGTGATCGCCTCGCGGAGCGTCGTGCGGTCGATGGTCTCGTGGATCTTCGTGAGCTCCTTGCAGAGCGCGATGCCGCGGTCTCCCAGAACCTCCTCAAGCTCCTGCAGCGTCTTTTTCAGACGGTGCGGGCTTTCATACAGGATAAAGGTGCAGTCATGCTCTGCGAGCCTCTTCAGTCGCTCAGCACGGGTATTGTCACGCGGGAGAAAGCCTTCAAAAAGGAATCGCTCCGCATTCATGCCCGAGAGCGTCAGCGCTGTGATCGCCGCGCAAGCCCCGGGGACTGCGGTCACCTCGATGCCTGCCTCTGCCGCAAGCTTAACAAGCGGCGCACCGGGGTCGGAAATAATGGGTGTGCCTGCGTCCGTAACGAGCGCGATATTCTTGCCTGCATGGAGATCCTCGATCAGCCGACGAGCTTTCTCCTCCGAGGAATATTCATGGAAGCTGACGAGCTTCGCCTTGATATCCAGATTGTTGAGGAGCTTCAATGTATGGCGCGTGTCCTCCGCCGCGATCATATCCACGCTTTTGAGCGTTTCCACTGCTCTGTATGTAATATCTCCGAGGTTTCCGATCGGTGTGGAAACCAGATACAATGTTCCGTTATCCATTTTTACTCCTATGGTAGATCTTGTCCATTTCTTCGGTATAGTTTCCGTCCTTATCCTGGATCACAAGCGGGATCGGGACGATGCAGTCGGGGTTCGCATCCTTGACGCCCTTGACCAGAACGAGGATCGGCGGTTTATCCTGCTCGCTCTGCACGATGCGGATGATCTTCGGCTCGATGCGGTATTTTTTCATGGTATAGATGAGCTCCGCCATGCGCGAGATGCGGTGGATCATGTATAATCTGCCGCCCGTCTGCAGCAGTTCGGAGGCGCTCTTCACGACGTCATCCATATTGCACATCACCTCATGACGTGCGATGCGGATCTCCTCCGCGGCGCTGATCCCGCCCGAGCCTACGCGCTCATACGGCGGATTGCAGATCACGGCATGGACATGCTCCTTGATAAAGCTCTTCGCTTCCTTGATATCGCCTTCGACGATGCGGATCTTTTCCTCAAGCCCATTCAGCTGAACGCTCTTCTCCGCAAGCTCAGCCGCGCGGTGCTGGATCTCCACGCCGATTACCTTAGCACCCGTTCGCGCTGTGATCAGCAGCGGAATGATGCCCGTTCCCGTACAGAAGTCCACGACGGTCTCCCTCGGCCAGGCTTCCGCAAATCCCGCAAGCAGCACGGCATCCGTCCCGAAGCGGAACATCTTGTCATCCTGAATGATCTTTATTCCTTTGTACTGCAGATCGTCGATCTGTTCATTTGGCTGTAAAATCATATTGCTTTCCCGTTGCTTTTTCTTTATCTTATCATAAATCGAATTTCTGCACAACTTTTGGCTTTGGCGACCGTGAACCTTTTTTGTAAATCAGTGCATGATGCTTTTCAAAAAAGCGGAAGGACGGCGCTTATCTTCAATCCCCTTATAACCGACAAGAAGTGCCGGTTTTTCGCTTTTTTGCGAGTGAGAAAGTGAGTCGTACTTTGCGTACGTCGCAACGACCGAATCGATGCAAAAAAGCGGAAGGACGGCGCTTATCTTCAATCTCCTTATAACCGACAAGAAGTGCCGGTTTTTCGTTTTTTTGCGAGTGAGGAAGTGAGTCGTACTTTGCGTACGCCGCAACGACCGAATCGATGCAAAAGAGCGGAAGGGCGGCGCTTATCGTCGGTTATAAAAAAACAAAAAGACCGCGGCTTCATACCACGGTCTGTTTGTGCTTTTTAAAGATTACTCCTCAACGATAGCATCGTTGGGGCATTCGCCCTGGCAAGCACCGCATTCGAGACATTCGTCTGCGTTGATAACGTACTTGTCATCGCCTTCGGAAATAGCACTAGCGGGGCAAGCATCTGCACAAGCGCCGCACTGTACACAATCATCAGTAATTCTGTATGCCATAATATGCACCTCCATGTAGTTTAACAATTATATTTTAACACTCTTATAATAAAAAGCAATACCATTCCGTGAAAAAAAATCATGAATCTTTTATATCGGATTCATGATTTTTTGGTTATACCCGAGTAAATCGGTTTGATTTTAATCGATAACGGATTTGAGTTCTTCCGGGATCTTATCCTGCTGCTCTTTATTGTTTTTCTTGCAGTTATCGCACTTTTTCTTGCTGCGCTTGGTTACCTTGATCTCTTCAAGCTTGAAAACGCGTGCATCGAAGGAACCGTCGGGCAGCGCGATCTTAACGCGTACCGTCTGCTTCAGCATGTTGTTTTCCATAACGGTTGCAGGACCGTCGGGAGTGATGACTTCGCTGTTGATCGCGGGCATCTTTGTGCTGAGTTCTTCGTAATATTCGTGCTCATAATTGAGGCAGCACATCAGTCTGCCGCAGAGACCGCTGATCTTTGTGGGAGAAAGCGAGAGATTCTGCTCTTTCGCCATCTTGATGGAAACGGGCTGGAAATCGCCGAGGAACTCCGCACAGCAGCAGGGTCTGCCGCAGGGTCCGAGTCCGGCGAGCATCTTTGCCTCGTCTCTGACACCGATCTGTCTCAGCTCGATGCGTGTCTTGAACACGGCCGCAAGATCCTTTACCAGCTCGCGGAAGTCTACGCGGCCTTCTGCAGTAAAGTAGAAGATGATCTTGTTGTTATCAAAAGTATATTCCACGTTGATGAGCTTCATATCCAGCCCATGCTTGCGGATCTTTTCCATCGCGATGGAATATGCGCGGCGCTCCTTGTCCTTGTTTTCCTTCAGGCGCTTGAGTTCCTTTTCTTCTGCCTTGCGCACGCCTTTCTTGAGCGGCTTCGTCAGCTCGGAATCGGAAACTTCCTTGTTCGCAACGACGACCTCGCCGTATTCCACGCCGCGGGATGTCTCTACGATAACACCGTCGCCGACGTTATACTTTATATTGTTTGCGTCAAAATAATACATTTTGCCCGCTTTTTTGAATCGAATGCCGATTACTTCAGACATTTATTCCTTACCTCCACTAATTTAAACAATACGGTCTGGGCAAGAAGCTTCGCATTCAGCCCCTGACATGTTTTTTTCTTCTGATATGCATTCAGCAGCTCATCGGTCATGATGCTGAGACCTGCCGATGTGATACGCTCGGAGAGCTCTTTTACGCGATCCTCTGCGTCGGGATTCCTGAGATATGCCTCTCCCTGCGTCATGCCGTAGAACATCGCATCACGCAGCATGAGTGCCATCTGATAGCTCACGCCAAGCAGATCCGCCTCCATCAGCGCCTGCATCTTGAATACAGACGGATTGCGGAACTTGCAGAGCATTTCCAGGATCGACGAGGCATTTTCCCTCGCAGCTGCAAATGCTTCGTCTGCCAGCAGCTTCTCTGCCTCTGCAGCGCTGCCCATCGCCTGCGCCGCCGCCATCTCGATGCGTTCTGCGGAATCTCTTCCTGCAAGCAGTTCCACGATCTCCGCACGGCTCTTTGCACGGATCCTGATCGGCACACATCTCGAGCGCGTCGTAGAGAGCAGCTGCTCGGGTTCGTTCGTCGCGAGGACGAAGATCACGTTCTCCGGCGGTTCCTCGATGGATTTCAGCAGTTTATTCTGCACGACGGGATTCATCCGATGCGCACCCTTGATATATACGCAGCGGTAGCCGCCTTCGTAAGATTTCTTGGAGAGGAAGTCATCCAGATCCGCAAGCTGATCCTTCTTGATCCCGCTCTCGTCATCCAGCAGATACAGATCGACGTGGTTGCCTGCGCTGAATTTTAAACAGCCGCCGCAGCATCCGCAGCCTGTCTTTTGCTCGCAAAAGATCCTCTGCAGAAATCCCTCTGCAGCTCGCTCAGCCTCGGTCTCGCTGCCTGCGCTGATCAGATATGCCTGCGCCAGTTTTCCCTCGCGCGGCGCTTCCGCCAAAATGCGCTCTTCTGCCGCAGTTACCATTTTTTCAGGATCTCCTGCAGTTCTGCGCAAATGATATCTCTTGTCTCTTCCTTCGTTCCCGATACATCAACGCGATGGTATCTCTCGGGGTATTTTTCGCAGAGCCCGCAATATCCCTGATATACTTTCTCAAAGAATTCGTTGCTTTCTGCTTCCATGCGGTCGGTTTCCCCGCGCTTGCTCATGCGCTGACGAGCAGCCTCGGGCGTAAAATCAAAGAAAAAGGTCGCATCGGGCATGCCTCTCTCGATGGCATACTGATTGAACTGAAGGATCGTATCCATGCCCATTCCTCTGCCCGCGCCCTGATATGCCGCGCTGGAATCCACGAATCTGTCGCAGAGGACGATCTTGCCTGCTTCGATCGCAGGAAGCAGGATCTCATCGACGAGCTGCGCACGTGCCGCCGCATAAAGCAGCGCCTCTGTATACAGATTCATTCCTTCGGAATCCACATCAAGAATGACGTTTCGGATCTTCTCGGAGATCTTGCAGCCGCCGGGCTCACGCGTCAGAAGAATATCATAACCAAGACCGCGCAGGTATTCCGCAGCATATGCGATCTGCGTGGTTTTCCCACAGCCGTCTATTCCTTCAAATGATATCATCAGTCCGCGTTTCAAGAGCTTAACCTACCTTTTTCATAACATTTTTTGTTCGCACAAAAATACATAATAAAGTATACAGCATGTTTTTGCAAATTACAAGTTTTCCGTTCTGCAGCACAGAAATTCCATCCCTGCCGCACCGTTCCGTATTTGCTTTTTCATCAAAATATGATATAATCACTGTATTATTCGCGATAGGAATCGATTATGGGAAAAACAGTGTTATACAATGCTTTGCTTTTCAATAAAGAGGTGGGGCCGCGGCCGTATAAATATCGGCTGTTTTTTGCCGTGCAGACAGAAGACGGTCAGCAGG
>JAZRGP010000124.1:0-7672 GCA_045644225.1 Christensenellaceae bacterium
TCGTGATCATGGTGATGACCGCAGCAGCATTCTTCGTCGTGATGGTGATGATGCTCGTGATCGTGATGGTGACCGCAGGAACACTCTTCGCCGTCATGGTGATGGTGATGTTCGTGATCATGATGGTGACCGCAGGAACACTCTTCATCGTGGTGATGATGTTCGTGATCGTGATGATGACCGCAGCAGCACTCTTCGTCGTGGTGATGATGCTCGTGATCATGGTGGTGACCGCAGGAACATTCTTCATCATGGTGATGATGTTCGTGATCATGGTGGTGACCGCAGCAGCATTCTTCATCGTGATGGTGATGCTCATGGTGATGATGTTCCATCTCGTGCAGTTCAGCTTCGAGAGTATTTTTGTGTTCCATCGCATCGAGGATCTGTGCGCCTGTGAGCTGATCCCACGGAGTTGTGATGATCGTGGACTTTTCGTTGACGCCGCGGAGCAGCTCGATGCACTTATGGAGCTTATCTTCGCTCATGCCGTCTGTTCTGGAGAGAACGATGCAGTTTGCATGCTCGACCTGATTGTTGAAAAATTCGCCGAAGTTCTTCATGTACATCTTGCACTTGTTTGCATCGACGATGGTCGTATAGCTGTTGAGCACGAGGTCATGTGCATGGATATCCTCGACTGCCTTGATGACATCGGAGAGCTTGCCGACGCCCGCGGGCTCGATGTGGATGCGGGCGGGAGCATACTGCTCGAGGACCTTTTTGAGCGCTTCGCCGAAGTCGCCGACGAGGCTGCAGCAGATACAGCCGGAGTTCATTTCCGTAACTTCGATGCCTGCATCCTGCATAAATCCGCCATCGATGCCGATCTCGCCGAATTCGTTTTCGATGAGAACGAGCTTTTCGCCTGCGAAGGCTTCGCGGATGAGTTTTTTAATGAGAGTTGTTTTTCCTGCTCCGAGGAACCCGGAGAAGATGTCGATCTTTGTCATGTTATAAATTCACCTCTTGAGATGTTTGTTATCTTATGATTATAACCCGAGAACCGCCGTTGCAACCGCGCAATATACAAGAAGGGAAAGTGCGTCGACGAGGGTCGTGATGAGCGGGCTCGCCATGACAGCGGGGTCGAAGCCGATCTTCTTTGCGAGGATAGGCAGGCTGCAGCCGATGAGCTTTGCGACGATGACTGTGATCGCGAGCGTGATGCTGACGACGAGGCAGATGATGGGAGTGACATCGGGGTTGCCGAGGAGCATACCGTCGAAGAGCATCATCTTACCGAAGGAAACGATGCCGAGGCAGATGCCGCAGAGTGCGGAAACACGGACTTCCTTCCAGAGGACGCTTGCCCAGTCGGAGAAATCGATCTCATCCAGCGAGAGACCGCGGATGACGGTTACGGAAGCCTGCGAGCTGGAGTTACCGCCTGTACCCATCAGCATGGGGATGCAGGCTGTCAGCACGACATTGAATGCGAGGATGCTCTCGAAGTGAGTGATGATAAGACCCGTGAATGTCGCGGAGATCATGAGCAGCATCAGCCAGGGGATACGGCTCTTCCAGATATCGAGTGCGCTTGTCTTGAGATAGGGCTTTTCCGAAGGCGTGATAGCAGCCATCTTTTCGAAGTCCTCGGTCGTCTCTTCCTGCAATACGTCGATGGCGTCGTCGACCGTTACGATACCGACGAGTCTGCCTTCACCGTCAACAACGGGGAGTGCGATCACGTCGTATTTCGAGAACATCTGAACAACGGTCTCTCTGTCATCCATGGTCTTGACGGAGATGACGTTGGTCTCCATGATCTCGGAGAGCTTTTCGTCGTCATCCGAAATGATGAGCGTACGGATGGAGATATAACCGACGAGTGTTCTGTCGGAATTTGTGACGTAGCATGTGTTGATGGTTTCTTTGTCGATACCCGTGCGGCGGAGGTGCTTGATCGCCTCGTCGACGTGCATCTTCGGGCGCAGTTCCACAAACTCTGTCGTCATGATGCTGCCGGCGCAGTCATCGGGATACTTCAGCAGTTCGTTGATCGTCTTGCGCATTTCGGGGTCAGCCTGCTTGAGGATACGCTTGACGACGTTTGCGGGCATTTCTTCGACGATGTCAACGGCGTCGTCGACGTAGAGTTCGTTGATGACTTCTTTCAGCTCGTGGTCAGAGAAGCCGATGATGAGCATCTCCTGTGCATCGCTGTCCATCTCAACGAAGGTCTCTGCGGCAAGCTCCTTCGGAAGCAAACGAAAAAGAAGCGGTAAGATCTCTTTTGAAAGGTCATCAAAGAGAACCGCTATATCCGCAGGGTTCATAGTTGTTAATATATCACGTAATGTGGAATACAATTTTGCTTCAAAGAGGGCTGTTATGGTTCCCTCGAGGGTATAGTTTTTTTCATTCATGAATTGCTTTTCTCCGATCTTGCAGAATAGATGGGCGAGATTGCCCATTTGATAAGGAAAGGAGTAGCGCACATGAACAGGTCAGTTATAGAATAGGTGCGTCAAAAACACATGGACGCAAAAGTCCATAGGGGAACGACACCGCTACTTCGGCCTGCGGATGTGCTGTTACTACTTCCTGCGTCCATTATGTTCACCTCTCATTTCTAAAATAAAATAGTGTCCTCCGAAAACGGCGACACTCAAGAAAAATACTTATTGTGTTAACCGTCTGAGCTTTAGCTTCGCAGGGCGGTGAAAATGCATTAGATTATGCCTTGTTTTCGACATAGCCTGTTGGCCATCGCATGATGTCTCCATCACTCTGCGGCAGCATTCCATATCCCTGCGGTAGCCTTACCTACCGGATTTATCTACTATAATATTATTACGCATAAAAGGCGATGTCAAGCACTGGAAAAGAGAAAATACGCGTAAAATAAAAAAGATTTCCTTTCGGCGGCGGGTTGCACGGGAAATAAGGAAATGCTATCATAAAAACATGAAAACCGCAGGAGGAAACATCCTATGACATATGAAGAGATCCTGAAGAGAAACTGTGATATCATCCGCTCGCGGACGGACTTTGTTCCGAGGGTCGCGGTCGTGCTGGGCTCGGGATTGGGCAGAGCGCTGGAGCAGATGGAGAAGGTCTGCGAGATCGCGTATTCCGAACTCGAGGGATTTCCCGTATCCACAGTCGCGGGACACGACGGGAAATTTGTCTTCGGATACCTCGGCGGCGCGCCTATCGTCGTGATGCAGGGAAGAGTACATTATTATGAAGGATATACCATGCAGCAGGTCGTATTGCCCATCCGCATCATGGGGATGCTTGGCGCAGAGAAACTCCTGCTGACGAATGCCGCAGGCGGCATCAACCCCGACTTTGCGGAAGGTTCGCTGATGCTGCTGAAAGATCATATTTCGACATTTGTCCCGTCGCCATTGATCGGCAGAAATATCGACATGCTGGGGACGCGTTTCCCTGATATGACGGAGGTCTATGATCCTGCAATGCGCGAGCAGATGCACCGTATTGCGAAAGATCAGGGAACAGACCTGAAAGAAGGCGTATATGTTCAGCTGTCGGGACCAAACTACGAGACTCCGCAGGAGATCAGGATGCTTGGGATCCTCGGTGCGGATGCGGTCGGCATGAGCACGGTCTGCGAGGCGATCGCGGCAAGGCATATGGGCATGAAGGTATGTGCGGTGAGCTGCATCACGAACATGGCGGCAGGGCTCAGCGGAAAACCGCTCTCGCATGAAGAAGTGCAGCAGACGGCAGACCGCGTTGCGAATGAATTCAGAGCGCTTGTCTGCGCTTTTATAAAAGAACAATGAGGGCAGTGATCACCGTCGTAAGGACGGAGAGGCTTGACCCAAACAAATATGAATCTGTGATTTCCGCACGCAGGAAAGAACGCATCGTAAACGCACGCACAGAGAGCATCGCCCGTCAACAGCTGGGTGCGGAGCTTGCTTTTCTCGCGGCGGCAAGGCATATCGGGATCCCTGCGGAATATGACTATCTGCCCGATGGAAGACCGCAGCCGAAAGCGGATGGATATTACATGAGCCTGACGCATACGGAGGGACTTGCGGCATGCGTGATCGCAAAGACGCCTGCAGGCATCGATGCTGAGGCTGATCGTGAGATACGTCCGAGCCTTGCGCGGAAGATCCTCGCAGCCGAAGAAACGGGAGATCTCAGAGAGATCTGGATTAAGAAAGAAAGCTATCTCAAGCGCACAGGTGAAGGGATCCGCAGAGCGATGACGGGATTTGCCGCAAAGGATATCGATGGATACCTGTATACTTTTTCCGTTGGTGAATATTTTCTCTCTGCAAGCTTTGCGGAGGAAACTGAGATCGAGATCCTGGAAATCGATAATGACGCATTGAAAAATTTTGAATAAACTTGGAAACTCTTTTTTGCAAGCAGCTTCGCAAAATGCGGCAAACTAAAAGCAAAAAGGAGTTTTTTCATGAAAAGCAAATTCAACCAGAATGACGATCCGTTCTATAACCTTGAGTACGTTGCATCTGCGACGGAATGCACGGGATTGATGCCGCGCGGAGAAAATGAAGAAGAAGCGGAGCAGAGCGCAAAGATGTATTCGATCCATGCTCCGGAAAAAAATTCAAAAATTTGAAAAATAACTGTTGACTACTTCTGCCGATTCGTATATAATATGACTCGTGGTTAAGACATGGCGGCGTAACTCAGTTGGCTAGAGTAGTCGGTTCATACCCGGCCTGTCATCCGTTCGAGTCGGATCGCCGCTACCATTTATCATTGACAATATAGATATTGTCCCGAAAAACCGCTTTACAAAGCGGTTTTTTGCATTATACGGAAGTATCGTCAGAAATCAGCTTGCCGTAGATATTTTTTAGGAAAAAAGCGATTTTAGATGATTCGAACCGTTTACCATACTGTGAAACAAAAAGGCGGATAGTCATTTCATGTGAGATGATTATCCGCCTTTTTTCTTTTTTCATGAAAGAAGGTGTTTTCCATATCGAATTTTATTACTTTAGCACTGCTTTTCATAGCAAAAGCAGCAGACAATATGCTGACAACAACCAAGACGATTCTCGTCCAACGAAACCGTCCCATCCTTGCTTCCCTTGCAGTTATCGCATCTCAGATCATCTTCTATAAGCTCATCGACAGCGTGGGCTCTTCAGAAAATGATCTCGCCTTATATATCGTTTCCGTCGCAAGTGGTGTCGGCACATTCCTTGCCCTGAAAGTGAACACAAAGTTTTCCAAGGAAAGAACATTTGTCAATGTGATTCTCTCGGACGATAAGGATGCTATGGTTGAACTGCGAGAGTTCCTGAAAGACCATAAGATCACGAACCTGACAACGGACGGTTATAAGAAAGACTGGCAGAAAACCATTGCCATCACGGCCTATGCTGAAACAAAAGAACAGAGTCATCTCATAGATGATTACATCGCGCACAGTCAGTCGAAATTCAAACGACTGATTCAAAAACAATAGTATGAAAGGAGCAAATATGAACTTCCCATCAAGAGAGTATGTAAACACGATCAAAAACCAATATCCCCCCGGTACACGCATTGAACTGTTCAGTATGGAGGATCCGCACAATCCCGTCCCGCCCGGTACCAAAGGAACTGTGAGGGGTGTGGATGATGCCGGTTCCATTCTTATGAAATGGGACAACGGCAGATTTCTGTCCCTTATTCCCGGCGAGGATTCTTTTCGCAAAATTGAAACCAAAGAAAAAACGAGGAAGCCGAGTCATGAAAGATAACAAATTTTCAGACCACGAGTTGGAAGTTGCGGCAAACACAGATATTACTGCCCTCGCTGAGTCCTTTGGTTATACCGTAGACCGTAAAAACAGATGGGGCATCATTAAAGAAGCACAGCATATCGTCATTAAAGAAAATAATCGGTTCTATGACAATTACAAAAAAGTATGGGGCGACGCAATTTCATTCGTTCAGACGCATAAGAATCTGTCTTTTCCCGAAGCGGTTCAGTTTCTTTTGGAATTCAACGGCCAGGCAAAAGCACACGATATAAAAACGATTCCCAAGGAGTTACCCCGCGACAAAAGAGTGCCCTCCGAATTTGTTCTTCCCGAAGCCAATGATGACTGTAGGAAAGTGTTCTCTTACTTGCGAAAGCGCGGTATTGCATATCAGGTTATAAAACAATTTGTTGATGCGGGTCTGCTTTACGAAGATAAGCAACATCACAACTGTGTTTTTGTCGGCAAAGATGCAGCAGAGCAACCTGTCTTCGGGTATAAGCGCGGTACATACGACAAAGACGGCGTCGGGTTCAAGGGAGATGTCGAAGGAAGCAACAAAGACATTGCATTCCGCTTACCCTGTAATCCCGAGCTCAATATGGTGCGCGTATATGAGGCCCCTATCGATCTTATGAGCGATATGACGATGCGCAGATTCATCAACAGCAACTGCGTCGCGCTGTGTTGTCTCGGAGATGGTGCGCTGGAAAATTATCTGAACGAGAATCCTCATATTAAGAGGATCGACCTTTGTCTGGACAACGATAAATGGGGACGAGAAGCAGCGGATCGTATGAAAGAAAAGTTTGTGGAACGCGGATATGAGGTTCGAGACTTTACCCCTGCAGAGGGCAAAGACTGGAACGAGTATCTGCAGATAAAAAAAGAGAAAAAGAGAGAAAGGAGTGAGAGATAAAACAGAGAAAATACTGGTTTACAATCAACACAAAAAACAATAATAAAAAAACAGAAAAAGGAGAAATAAAACTATGTTAAAAATCAACGCAATCGGAAACCTCACAGCAGATGTCGAACTCAGAACCAAGAAGGGCGATGATATCCCTTACGCAATTATGCGCCTTGCCTCTGACCGCCGTTACCGTAGCAAGGACGGCGAAAAGCTCACAGACTTTGTGTCTGTTAAGGTTCGCGGCAACCTTGCGGAGCGCTGTGCAGAGTATCTTGTAAAGGGTGATCGTATCGCTGCTTTCGGCGACTTTGAAACCATCACTGCTCCTGATGAGAACGGCACAATGCGCCAGAGTGGATTCCTCATCAAGGCAAGCGATGTGGAGTTCCTGACGAATAAGAAGCGCGAAGATGCCCAGCTTCAGGAAATTTATGATAACATCGAGTCAGATGACGAAGAAAACGCTGCATAACTGTGTGAAAAAATAAGAAAGGAGAAGATATGCGCAATACAGGAACTGAATATATGAGCGATGAATGCACACCTATCGTGCTTCCCGAGATGGCAGAGCTGCTTCCTCCTTTAACGGATGAGCAGCTTTCTTTATTGGAAGCAGACATCCTCAAAAACGGTTGTTATGCTCCTATTATCGTAAACGAGGATCTTGTAATCGTCGATGGACATAATCGCTATCAGATATGCAAAAAACACGGTCTTCCGTACAGGTTGGCCGTGTTTTCTTTTGAGGATCTTCTGGAAGCAAAGCAGTGGGCGCTGGATACGCAGAAGTCTCGCAGAAATCTCACGATCAATGAGCTTTGTAAAATTGCGCTGAAGTTGAGACCTGAAGTCGAAGCCCGTGCTGAACAGAGAAGAGCCGATAATGGAGGCGACAGAAAAAGTGAAACGGGAAAATCGGAGATGGCAACGTTGCCATCTCCGATTTTGGATGAGGAATCATCTGTCAGAAAAGAATTAGCGTCGACCGTGGGTATTGGTGAACGCACTATGGGAAAAGCCATGAAGATCGAAGACGAAGCACCGCAGGCTGTTA
>JAZRGP010000125.1:0-1443 GCA_045644225.1 Christensenellaceae bacterium
ATCGGGAGAAGCCCATTCATAGGGCAGATATGAGATACAATAGACTGCTATAGGGAGAATTATAAACACACCGACGCAGAAAAGCAATGTCAGAAGTAATTTTCTCGTAAAAGCAGCTGCACGCGGATCATCCTTTGCCTTTAAAATGCGGTATTCTGTGCATCGCTGATATACCGTATAGAAGAAGATGATCGCGAGACCGAGACCTGCATAAAGGCTGATCCACTTGACCGCGGCACCGAGCGCAAAGAACAGTCCGCAGAGACCGAGCGGCAGCAAGGTACGCGAGAGCTTTTCCGTATGGAAGTTATGCAGGGTATATTCATACATGCAGAGATACATCAGCAGGATGAAGAGCAGGGTAAAGCTGTCGATCGTGGCGATGCGGCAAAGAGTATAGTGCATGAAATCCGCTGCGAAGAGGATCGCGGAGAATGCGGCATACTTCGTCTTGCGGAAGATGCGCTTCGCGAAGATATAGAGCACTGGGATCATGAGGATACCTGCGACCGCACCTGCAAAACGCCAGCCGAAGGGATTCATCCCGAAGAGCAGGATGCCGAGAGAAATAAATGCCTTGCCAAGCGGAGGATGTGTTACTTCATAAGGATAGATGCCCTCGATATATTCGTATGCGGTACGCGCATGGTAGACTTCGTCGAAATACATCTCTGTCATGTATGTCGTTGCGGAAGGAGCCTCGGTCTGCTCGTCGATGAGATAGGAAGCATCCGAAACACCGTCGGAAGAGAGCATATAGGCTTTTTCCGCGATCGGGAGAAGCTCGTTATCCGCGCCGAAGAAAGCGACTTCGCGCAGTTCCAGATAACCCGAAGTCTTGTCGATGCGGATGAATTTTGCGGAATCCTCGATATCGACAGAATACCAGCGGAACATCATGGCATTGTCGTGAGTGACCTCACCTGCATAGGTATCGTAATAGTTCTCGCCGTCATAGGAATAAGAGACATTGAAATTCGCAGCGCAGTAGCCTGTATAATACTTCATCTGCTGCACGTAAGTCTCCTCGGAAAGCTCGATGATGATGGGATCGGAATTATCTTCGGACCATACGTCTGCCTGCTCGGGGATGTTCGTGCTGCCGAGGTTCGTAAGCATGACGATGGAATATACCGCGGTGATGATCAGCATGACGAGCCAGTCTTTGCCCTTCATGCGGCGGTCGACATGCGGAGCGGACTTCAGCCGAAGCTCTGCAGGAGAGAACTTTTCGTAAACGGGATCCGAATCGAGCATGATCTGATGTTCCTCAAAACGAGAGAAGCAGACGATCGCAACTGTAAGGAGCGTAAAGAGAACATAAAGCGCAGAGAAGAGCGAGGTGATCCAGGAATAGATCAGTTCCTGACGGAATGCAAGAACAATGAACATATTCGCGAAGAACAAGCCGCTGAGAACGGACGTCGGGAAAAGGATCTCACG
>JAZRGP010000126.1:0-3455 GCA_045644225.1 Christensenellaceae bacterium
CTGCGTCCCTCGCAAAATATGTTGATCATACACTTCTGAAGCCCGATGCTAACGTAGAACAGATCCGTAAGCTCTGCGAAGAAGCAAAGGCTAACAGATTCGCAAGTGTTTGCGTAAATACATGCCACGTTCCGCTTTGTGCAGAACTGCTCTCCGGTTCTACAGTAACAGTTTGCTGCGTAGTAGGTTTCCCGCTCGGCTCCTGCACAACAGAAACAAAGGTATATGAAACTCTCGACGCTATCCGCAAGGGCGCTAGAGAAATCGATATGGTTATCAACGTTGGTATGATCAAGTCCAAGCAGTTTGATTTCGTTCTTGATGATATCCGTGCCGTTGTTAAGGCAGCTGGCAGCATTCCCGTTAAGGTAATCATCGAAACATGCCTTCTCACAAACGAAGAAAAGGTTATCGCTTGCCAGCTCTCCAAGCAGGCAGGTGCTGCATTCGTTAAGACATCCACAGGCTTCTCCACAGGCGGCGCTACGATCGAAGACGTTAAGCTGATGAGAGAAACAGTTGGGCCTAACATGGGCGTTAAGGCTTCCGGCGGCGTTCGTTCCTACGAAGACGCTGTTAACATGATCAAGGCCGGTGCAAACAGACTCGGTACATCCAACGGTACAAAGATCGTTGCAGGTCCCTCTGCTTCCAAGGAACATCAGTGCACAAACTGCGGCAAGTGCAAGGCATCCTGTCCTTCCGGCAACGCAGTTATCACAAAGACTTGCTACTAATCCAAAATTAAAAGAGATGCGAAAGCATCTCTTTTTTTATTTCTCAAAGTGGTTTGCAACGAGCTTCAGAAGCTCTCTGATCTTTAAATGCTGCGGGCATACTTTTTCACATGTGCCGCAGGAAATGCAGGCAGAGGCGCTTCTGCCGTTTCTTGTATGCACTTTATAGTAGTGAGCGGGGATCCAGTCACCCTGCTGCATATGATTGTTGTAGCACGTGAAGAGATCGGGGATCGAAATATCCCGCGGACAACCGCTGACGCAATATCTGCAGGTCGTGCAGGAGATGAGGCCCTGCTTGCGGATGATATCGCGGACCTGATATACTGCCTTCATCTCGGTTTCATCAAGCGGCTGAAAATCCTTCATGAAGCTGATGTTTTCCTGCGTTTGCTGCAAATTGCTCATACCTGAAAGAACCATCATGATATTATCAAAGCTTGCTGCATATCTGATCGCATAGCTTGCGGGAGAGCCGCCAAGCTGATCAAATATTGCTTTCGCTTCCGTCGGAAGCTCTGTCAGCCTGCCTCCGCGAACGGGCTCCATGACGATCACGGGTTTTCCGTATTTCCTGCAGACTTCATAGCATTTCCTTGCCTGAACGGTATTATCATCGTAATCAAGATAGTTGAACTGTATCTGCACGACTTCGATCTGCGGATATTCCTTGAGGATGCCTTCAAGAACATCTGCGGAATCGTGGAAAGAGATGCCGAAATGCCTGATCTTTCCCGAACGCATGAGCTCGTCGACGGTTTCAAAAGCCTTGCATCGCTTGAATTTTTCCATATAAACGGCATTTAAGCCGTGCATAAAGTAAAAATCAAAATAATCAACGCCGCATGCTTCGAGCTGCGTCTCAAAAAACGGAACGATATCTTCCTGCTTGTCAAACAGTGCATTGGTCAGCTTATTTACGAGAACAAAGCTCTCGCGGGGATATCGCTTTACGATGCATTCACGGATTGCATTTTCGCTCTTTCCGTCAATATAGGTATGAGCGGTATCGAAATAGTTGAATCCGTTTTCCATGAACAGATCCACCATTTTGCTGAAATGTTCATGATCGACCTCACTGCCGTTCATTGGAAGCCGCAGACAACCAAAGCCGAAATTCTTTTTTACAAAATCATATGGATGACCCATTTTTTGCTCCTATAAAAAAGCAGCCGTTTGGCTGCTTTTGTGTTGTTTGATTTATCAGTCTTCTACGCGGATCATGCTGCTGACTTCGAGAACTGTTTCGCAGTCTCTGATCGCTGCGAGAGCAGCCTGCATATCCTTTTCGAAGCACTTGTGTGTAACGAAGATAACGTAAACGTTGCCGTTTGCATCCGTGCCCTTCTGAAGAACTGTATCGATAGAAACGTTGTTTTCACCGAAGATCGTGCAGATCTTAGCGAGAACGCCTGCCTTATCTTCGACCTTGAGGCGGAGATAGAAGCCTGTTTCCCAGTTATCGTTGATCACGAGAGTGGGGGAGATTCTGGATTTTTCGTTCATGAAGGTCATGTAACGGTGTTCCTTGACCTTGCCTGCGTAGATAACGTCGGATACGATCGCACTTGCAGTGGGGAGTTCGCCTGCGCCGCGGCCATAGAGCATTACGTCATCAACTGCGCTGCCGTGGAGAAGAACTGCGTTGAAAGAGTCCTTAACGTTAGCAAGCGGGCTGTCCATAGAGATCATTGTGGGGTGAACGCGGTTTTCAACATGTTCGCCAACGCGCTTAGCGATCGCAAGGAGCTTGATCGTCTTGCCGAGTTCCTTTGCAGCTGCGATATCTTCAGCTGTGATCTTTGTGATGCCTTCACGGTACATATAGTCGATCGGAAGACGAACGTGGAATGCCATGGAAGCAAGGATAGAGAGCTTATACATTGCGTCGTAGCCTTCGACGTCAGCTGTGGGATCAGCTTCTGCATAGCCGAGTCTCTGAGCTTCAGCGAGAACTTCTTCATAGGAAGCGCCTTCGTCAGTCATCTTTGTAAGGATGTAGTTTGTTGTGCCGTTGATGATCATCTGAAGGGAGGTGATCGTGTTAGCCTGCAGGGATTCGTTAACTGTTCTGAGGATCGGGATACCGCCGCCAACGCTTGCTTCGAAATAGAAACCTGCGCCGGACTTCTTAGCTGTCTGTTCGATCTCTGCCCAGTGGTTTGCGATCAGCTGCTTGTTTGCGGAAACAACTGTCTTACCAGCTTCGAGGCACTTTGTGATGAATGTAAGAGCAGGCTGGATGCCGCCCATAACTTCTACAACGATGGAGATCTCTTCGTCGTTAACAACGTCATCGATGCTTGCGCAGCGCTTTTCCTGCGGTACATCATAGTTATATGCAAGGCTGAGGACCTTCTTTACGGAAAGGTCGATGTTGTCTTTGTGAGCGATATAAGCTGCTTCGTTTTCGATTACTTTATATACGCCTGTACCGACAGTACCCATGCCGAGGATTGCTACTTTTACCTGTTTCATATTATGGTTTACTCCTTATGTAAAATTCTTTTTATAGATCAGATAGAGGCCCTGCAGTGTGAGCAGAGGATCGATCATGTCGATCATATTTGTTTCCGCAGCGATCATATTTGCGAGACCGCCCGTTGCGATGACCTTTGCATTGCCGCCGAGCTCAGCCTTCATCTTTCTTAAGAGATAGTCGACCTGACCGACGTATCCGTAGAAGATGCCCGACTGCATGCAGGTGATCATGCTCTT
>JAZRGP010000127.1:0-10619 GCA_045644225.1 Christensenellaceae bacterium
GTTCGATCTTTCTGGAGATGCTTCTTGTGCCGAGAACAACGACCAGAAATACTGCAATAAAGAGATAACTGATGAGCTGATCATCAGCGAAGCCAGATACGCGAAGAGCGACCCAACAGACGATACCGCAGATAATGCCGACGATCCACTGGAGCTTTATGAATTTCTCTTCAGACAGTTCTTTGAGTTTTTCGTAAAATTTTTCCATTTGTTTCTCCAAATCATGTGAATAATAGTGTGTTTTTAAAAAAGCTATGTGTATTATCGCATAAAAAAGCGATAAAATCTATGATTTTTCAAAAAAAGTTGTTTCTTTTTCTGTTTTTTTTTGCTATGATATAAGAGTATGTACGGAAAATAGCATATCATGCTTGATAGCCTATATATTTTCAGAAAAATTATTAATCGGAGGAACGACGGATGAAGGTTTATAATGCATCCCAACTCAGAAATATCGCAGTCGTAGGTCATGGCGGCGATGGTAAAACGACTCTTGTTGGAGCTAAGCTTTACAATGCCGGCGTTACAGACCGCAGAGGTAAGGTCGAAGACGGCAATACTGTAACAGACTTCGATCCCGAAGAAACAAAGCGTCACATCTCCCTGACAGCAGCTATGGCTCCTGTTGAATGGAAGAACACAAAGATCAACTTTATCGATGCTCCCGGCTTCTTTGACTTCGTTGGCGAAACAACACAGGCTTATTACCTTGCTGACAGCGCACTCATCCTTGCTAACGCATTTTCCGGCGTAGGCGTAGGCGCTGAAAAGGCTTACAAGTTCTGCAAGAAGGCTGGCAAGCCCATGGCAGTTCTTATCAACCAGGTTGATAAGGAAAACTCCGATTTCAATAAGGTTCTCGATGAACTGAAGGAAAAGATCGGTCAGGCGATCACTCCCATGCAGATCCCGATCATGGACGGCATGAACTTCAAGGGTTTCGTTGACGTTATCGAAGGCAAGGCATACGAATTCGGTGCAAAGCCCGCTGACCTCAAGGAAGTTGCAGTTCCCGCTAACCTCGAAGACGAGATCGCTGAGATCCGCGAAGCAGTTATCGAAAACGCAGCTGCGAACGATGAAGAACTCATGATGATGTACCTCGAAGGTGAAGAACTCTCCAAGGAACAGATCATCGGTGGTCTCCACGGCGGTATCGCTGATGCAAGCGTAATCCCCGTATTCGTAGCATCCGCTCTCCAGAACCTCGGCGTAGTATCCCTTATGGATGCTCTCCTCGCATACATGCCCACAGCTGACAAGGCTCCCGCTGCTGCTGCTGTTGACGCTGCTGAAAACGAAGTTGAGATCGTTCGTTCCGCTGACGGCGCTTTCGCTGCTCAGGTTCTCAAGACGATCGCTGACCCGTTCCTCGGCAAGATCAACATCTTCAAGGTATTCCGCGGCGAACTCAAGGCTGATACAGCTCTCTACAACGTAAACAAGGGCAAGGCTGAAAAGTTCAGCAACATCTCCGTAATGTGCGGTAAGAAGCTCATCAACGTAGACAAGATCTGCGCAGGCGACATCGGCGCACTTGCTAAGCTTCAGTTCACATCCACAGGCGATACACTCGCAGCTGCTTCCGATAAGGTTCAGTTCCCCGAAGTATCCTTCGGTGAACCCTGCATCTCCCTTGCTGTTACAGCAAAGAAGAAGGGCGAAGAAGAAAAGGTATTCGCTGGTCTCCACAGACTCGAAGAAGAAGACCCGACATTCGTTATGGGCAAGAACGCTGAAACAGGCGACACACTTGCTCAGGGTATGGGCGAAATGCACCTCGAAGTTATCTGCCAGAAGCTCAAGAACAAGTTCGGCGTTGAAGCTGCTCTTACAGAGCCCAAGGTTGCTTACAGAGAAACGATCCGCAAGATGGCTGAAGCTGAAGGTAAGCACAAGAAGCAGTCCGGTGGTTCCGGTCAGTTCGGTGTTGTACAGATGCGTTTCGAGCCGATGCCCGATGGTTCTGCTGATTTCGAATTCGTTAACGCTATCGTCGGCGGCGTAGTTCCGAAGGAATACATCCCCGCTGTTGAAAAGGGTCTGCGTGAAGCAATGCAGACAGGCGTTCTCGCTGGCTGCCCCATGGTTGGCATCCGCGCTACACTCTACGATGGTAAGTACCATCCCGTTGACTCCAAGGAAGTTGCGTTCAAGTCCGCTGCAAGACTCGCTTACAAGGCTGCTTGTGAAAAGGCTAACCCCGTTCTCCTCGAGCCCATCGGTAAGGTAGAAGTTATCATCCCCGATGAATACATGGGCGATATCATTGGTAACCTCAACAGCCGCCGCGGCCGTATCCTCGGCATGAACCCCTGCGAAGAAGGTCAGCAGGTTGTTGCAGAAGTTCCCATGAGCGAGATGGTTAAGTACGCTACAGACCTCCGCTCCATGACTCAGGGCCGTGGTACATTCCACATTGAATTCGAGCGTTACGAAGAGCTTCCCGCTCAGTCCGCTCAGAAGGTTATTGAACAGTATAAGAAGGAACAGGAAGAAGAATAATCTTCGGCGTGCGATAAGCACGCATCTTCCGCCCTTTTGCATCGACACGGGTTGTGCGGCGTATGCCAAATACGCCTCCGCCCCGTGCTCGCAAAAAAACGAAATCTACGCACTTCTTGCATGCCTCAGGGTATGTGAGAAGTGCTTTTTTCGTTGCGTGTGATAAGCACGCATCTTCCGCCCTTTTGCATCGACACGGGTTGTGCGATGTATGCTCAATACATCTCCGCGCCGCGCTCGGAAAAAGAACGAAAAATCAGGCATTATCAAAACCCTCTTGTCATAAGAACGAAATCTACGCACTTCTTGCACGCCGTGTGGGAAGTGTGTTTTTTTGTTTAAAAAACTTTCTTAAACCCGCAGAGCGATGGGATTTTGATCGCAAAGTATTGACTATTATATTTAATAGTGATAAGATACAAGTAATTTAATAGAGTAAACCGTTGAAGCGGAGATAACGGCAATGATGCCTTTACAGAGAGCCTGCGATGCTGAGAGTCAGGTGAGAAACAAGTTGTCAAATGGACCGTGGAGGGCGCAGTCAAAGGCTACGGCTGAGTATTCTGCGACGCGAGGGCATGCGTCAGTTGCCGGGGATATGATGGTATCCTGCTAAGCGCATAGGCTTCTCCTATGAACTCAAGGTGGCACCGCGGATAAAAAGATTTATTCGTCCTTGACAGATCAGAGATCTCTGTTAAGGGCGTTTTGTTTTTTAACAGAGCTGCAGGAGGGAATATGAAAACCAGACGATGGCGCAGCCTGATATAACATTTGATGAAAAAACAGATTATATAATTTTAAAACGGAGGAAACAGTAATGGTATTTAACAACATCGATTTTGAAACATATTTAAAGCGTTATCCGGATGTAAACGGATATTTCGGACAGTTCGGCGGCGCATATATCTCCGATGAGCTCAAGGTAGCTATGGACGAGATCACAGAAGCATATTACACGATCTGCAAATCCAGCAAGTTCGTCAGCGAACTTCGCCGTATCCGCAGAGAATTCCAGGGCAGACCGACTCCCATCTCTTATCTTGAGAGACTTTCCGGCACGATCGGCAACGTTCAGCTTTACGTTAAGCGTGAAGACCTGAACCATACAGGCGCGCACAAGCTCAACCACTGCATGGGCGAAGCTCTGCTTGCAAAGTATATGGGCAAGAAGAAGGTCATCGCAGAAACAGGCGCAGGTCAGCACGGTGTTGCACTCGCGACCGCTGCTGCGTATTTCGGTCTGGAATGTGATATTTACATGGGCGCTGTCGACATCAAGAAGCAGGCTCCCAACGTTGCCAGAATGAAGATCCTCGGCGCAAATGTTATCGAGGTTACAGAAGGTCTGCAGACGCTGAAAGAAGCGGTTGACGCAGCATTCAAGGCATATGCGGAAGAATACAAAGATGCGATCTACTGTATCGGTTCCGTTCTCGGTCCGCATCCCTTCCCGATGATGGTTCGTGAATTCCAGAGCGTAGTCGGCATCGAAGCAAGAGAACAGTTCTTCGGCATGACGGGTGAACTCCCCGATGCAGTTGTAGCTTGCGTAGGCGGCGGCTCCAATGCGGCAGGTATGTTCGCAGGCTTCCTCAATGACCCCGTTGATATTTACGGTGTTGAACCTCTCGGCAGAGGTCCCAAGCTCGGTGATCACGCTGCAAGCCTGCAGTACGGTACAGAAGGCATCATGCACGGCTTCAACAGCATCATGCTCAAGGATGAAAACGGCGATCCTGCTCCCGTATATTCCGTTGCAAGCGGTCTCGACTATCCCTCCAGCGGTCCCGAGCATGCTTTCCTGCATACGGTCGGCAGAGTTAAATACGACGTCGTAGACGACGAAGAGACGATCGATGCGTTCTATAAGCTCTCCAGACTCGAAGGTATCATCCCTGCGATCGAAAGCGCACATGCAGTTGCATACGGCATGAAGCTCGCGAAGAAGATGGGCAGAGGCTCTATCCTCATCAACCTCTCCGGCAGAGGCGACAAGGATATGGATTACATCATCGAACAGTACGGCATCCGATAAACAACACAAAAAGGCACCTCATCAGGTGCCCTTTTTTATTCAGCGCATCAGCAGAACTCTGTCACCGCGGTGAAGGTCTTTATTATCGAGCGGGATCGCATCGTCCTGCGCGATGCCGTATTTCTTGCAGATATCCCAGATGCGTTCGCCGTCATCTGCAAAATACACGATCATGCCGGACGGACGCTTTGCGGGAAAGTCGCATTCCGATACAGCGCTGACCGCACGGATATTATCGGAATGCTCACCGCAGAGGCATAGGGAAAGACCGATCTTCAGGTCGATCTGACGTCCCGAACCCTGCGCGGCGGTATATTCGCTGAATGCACGGAGGAAGGATACCTCGCTCTGCCGACCGAGCTGCAGTTCGAAAGGCTCTTTGAGGCGGATGCTCTTGATGCCTGCGTCAGCGGTGGAATAGATGAGCGAAATATGCATGATGCCGTCAACGGTGAGCTGCTGATCGTTATGCAGGATGCCGATGATCTCGGGAGAAGAGGATGCATAGAGGATCCTTGCGGCTTCGGGTGCGCTCTCGGGGATCATGGTGTCGAGGCGGAGGGTCTTTCGGAGGCAGTCGTGCATCTGCGGATAGCTGATCGGGATATCGCAGTGGGTCGTTTCCGTAAGGCATTCAAGCGAATACAGATCGCAGATCATCTCCTGCGGATGCTTATTGATGCAGACGGTATTGACGGAGATCACGCCCGAAATGCTTACAGTATCCGCTTCGGTAAGCTCGGCAGAGATTCGATCGACAGAAGGTTCGGCATAGATCACGGAATCCTCCGTGCAGGAGGGGTCTTTGACGATCTCGCCAAAGGGGATCGTTTCGCTGAAAAACTGCAGAGGAGCATTTTTGTCCTTGCTTTCATAGATGACCGAGATGCTGAGTTCGCCTTCCGTGATGATCCGCTCGGATTCCTTTCGGATCGTCAGGATCTCTGCATCAGCGCGAGTGAGCAGGATCTTCTGCACCTCGGGGAGGCTCTGCGGGATGCGGATATCTCCGTTGGCATAAACTTTGATGCTCTTGCAACTGCAGCTGACTGTATCCATGCTGCAGATATCGCATTCATAAACATCTTTCTTTTCGGGGATCACTGTTTCGCAGGAAGCGGAGCAGACTGCGGTGAGGCAGATCGATAGGGAAGAACGCAGAGCGATGCTGCTGCCCTCGATGCGCCATGTCGTATCGCAGACGCGAACATTTGCGGAGATGCGCATATCCGCAGTTGCTTCGGGCATCGGGATCGCATGGTCAAAGCTGCATTCACTGTCGAAACTGTCGAGCGAGCCGTCTTTTGCGGTATAGAGAACGGTGAAGCGGGCTTTTCCGCTGACGGAGATGCGTTCATTTTCTGCGGCAGCAGAGATGATCTCGGCACATCCGCAGATGTCGAGCACGGATGCGAGGTCGGCGGTATTGTATGGCAGGGAGAGCGTTCCCTCGAGGATCGCTCGCTCGTCGGAAATACGGATGCAGCGGTCGGTAGAAATTGTTTTGGATTCCATTATGTTTCCTCCGTTTTAATTGAATTCAATGAAACTGGGGTCACTGCGACCCAGTAGCCCTGACGGTTCTCGGGGCAGTTCAGATAGAGCGAAAATTCCTTCAGCCATGACGGCGGTCTTGCGCTGTATTTCCCCGGAACGGCAGTTGCGGATGCGATCGCGGAACCATTTCGGTAGATCGTTCCCGTGAGGTAATGCCAGCTGCCGTTTGGAGAGGGATAATCATGCCGTATCCACTCGGATTCGGGAAAATGCTGCGGGAAAGGACGCATTACCATCGGCTTTGGAGTGGATCTGCAGGGGCATATATAGCTCTCAGAGGGCTTTGGAGCAGGGGGATCCTCTTTTGCGGGTTCGACAGGCAATGCCTCAAAAACCCTTTTGGAAATAGGTGGTCTATTAGAGGAACACTCAGAAATACGCAGATATTCCATTGCTTTATCCCAGTCAAAAGAGGAAACCTGACCTCTTGTATGGAGATCCTTTCCGATCCCTGCCGCGACGATCTCATCTGCGGGCAGATCGGCAGCTCCGCCATGCAGCAGGCAGGACTCCGTCTCGCTCCGAAACACTCGGATCGGCTCATTCGTCTGACCGCGGAGCCATTCTACGGTGGTTTCACCGTCTCCGATCGTGAGGATGCAGGAGAAAGGACCTTTTAACATCATTCGTTTGGATCTTGTTTTCATATATAATTTTTATGATGCCTGCGCAGGGATATTACAGATTTTTCATTTGGCTCATCATTCGCAGCATATTGGCGGTTTCCGAGCCCGCGCCCATGATCTCCAGAACGAGCGGCATAAGGTCGCCGTTTCCGTTTTCGATCTTCTGCTGGATGCGGATGAAGCGCTCCAGCATGCAGAACTGATCGGAGCTGCTCTTTGCGCTGTATTTTTTGAGTACGCTGAGCATGCCTAACAATCGTTCTGTTGATGTGAGCGGTCGGCTCGGCAGGGATGAAGGTGATCTTTCGGCAGATGATGCGAATTGACGGAGATTCAGCATTCTGCCGATGATCTTTTTGTCCTGCGGCTCGGCATATGGGAAAACATCTTTCAGTACGCTGAAGAGCGTATTTCGGACAAGACCGCCCGAGAAGGTCATCCCGAGCAGCAGGGTCAGCATCTCGGAAAAACCGAATCGTTCGATCTCCTTGGCTGCGGTGTTCTGTTTTGCGGCTGATTCGCGATAAACTGCGTTTTGCTCAGGCCGCGTCGGATGGAAGGGATTCATCGGTTCTGTCACCTCTCTTTTCTTCACAAATATATGACGCTGCTGCATAAGATATATCAGCAAAGAAAAGGAGGAAAGCATCATGGACATGAAAAGCTTTGCACGCAGCAGGAAGAAAAACGAGCCTCAGAAGAATTCTGAGCAGGATGTAAAAAGAGAAGATCTAGAAAAGACGGTCGAGCAGCTCGGGAAGAAGAGTGAATCCGAGCTGATGACTGAGCTCATGAGCGAGGTGGAGCGGGGAAGGAGCGACGGAAGCTTCTCGAGCGAGGCGCTTTCGGAATTCTTGGGGAAGGTCGCGCCTATGCTGACTCCCGAGCAGCAGCGGCGGATGCAGGAGATCACTTCGCGGCTGAATCTGTAAATTTTATCGGTTAAGATTGCAATTTGGTGCCGATTTGGGTAAAATATTATTTTAGGATATTATGCGCTGATGCATCCTGCACTGCGCTTTCATTACAAAAGACACTCCGGGAGAATGAATATGGAAAGAACCAGAAATTCAATACGTAATATCGCATTCGGTCTTGGCGGACAAGTCCTGAATATTATTATGAGCTTTGTTGCACGCGTTGTACTCGTGCGCATACTTGGCGACCTCTATGCAGGTGTCGCAGGCAACTTCACGAACATCCTCATGGTATTCTCGCTCGCGGACCTCGGCGTCGGCACGGCGATCATCTATGCGCTCTATAAGCCGATCGCAACGGGAGATCAGGAAAAGATCCGTCAGCTGATGAACCTTTATTCGAGGGCATATGCGATCATCGGTGCGGTGATCATTGCGATGGGTCTCGCGATGACTCCCTTCCTTGAGTTCTTCATGAAGACGGATGCGGAGATCCCTCATCTGAAGCTGATCTTCATGATGTTCGTCGTCAATACGGCGTCGACTTACTTCCTTTCTTATAAAGGAACGCTGATCACTGCGCATCAGAAGAACTATATCGTAACCAACGTCGTTTATGCGACTTCCATCATCAACTATATCCTGCAGATCGTGATCATCATCGTATTCAAGAACTATCTGCTCTCTCTTGGGCTGCAGGTTTTCACGAACATCCTGCAGGGTGTGATCCTCTATTCCAAGGCGAACAGAATGTATCCCTATATCAAAAACACGAGGGATGCGAAGCTCGAGCCTGCGGAACGCAAGGGTATCTTCCGCAATGTATTCTCGATGGTCTATTACCGCATCGGTCAGGTCGTTCTCAATGGCACGGACAGCATGGTAATCTCCTCGATGATCGGTGTTATCGAGACGGGTATTTACTCCAACTACAGCCTGCTTACGACGACGATCAAAAATCTGCTGCAGCAGGTTTTCCATGCGATCACGGCAAGCGTCGGCAATCTCAATGCGCTGGAAACAGACGAGAAGAAGGAATCTGTATTCAATATTATTTATCTCGGAAACTTCTGGATGTTCGGCTTTGCATCTGCGTGCTTCTGGGAACTGATGAATCCCTTCGTCAGCATGGTATTCGGTGCTGAACGCGTGATGTCCATCCCGATCGTGTTCCTGCTCGTGCTGAATTTCTATCTGCTCGGCATGAGAAATACGATCATCACATTCCGCGATACGATGGGTATCTTCCGTCAGGGACGCTTTATCCCGCTCTCCTGCGCACTGATCAACGTTGTGGCATCCATTCTGCTTGCACCGAAAATGGGCGTTGCGGGCGTTGCGCTCGGCACGACGATCTCCATCGCGGTCACGATGCTCTGGCTGGAGCCCATCGTGCTCTTCAAGCATGGCTTCAAGAAAAAACCGTGGAAGTATTTCATTAAATATGCGATGTATCTTGTCGTTACGGCGGTTGCCTGCTTTGTTACAAAGCTGCTCTGCGACGTGCTCTTCGGCGGAGATATGCGCTTCGGTATCTTTGTTCTGCGTATGATCGTCTGCCTTGTCGTGCCAAATGTGATCTTCTTTATCGTATTCTTCCGCACGAAGGAATTCCGTGAGCTGAAGGGTATGGTACTGCGCACGATCGGCAGAAAGCTCGGCAGAAAGGCGGACGCATGATCAAATTCGGACCTTCGGGAAACTCGCAGGCATTTTATGATGCGGGATATAAAAGCACATTTCAGGCGATGAAGTGGGTCTCGGAGCAGGGACTTACCGCATATGAATATCCCTTTGGCAGAGGTGTTCGCATCAGCGAGGCTGCCGCGGATAAGATCCGCAGCGAGGCAGAGAAATACGGCATGACGCTTTCCGTCCATGCACCGTATTTTATCAATCTCGCGATCGACGATGCGGAGAAGCTGGAGAAGAATGTCGGATATTTCGCGGATGCATCCCGTGCGGCAAAGTGGCTGGGTGCGCAGCGCGTGATCTTCCATCCCGGTTCCTGCGCAAAGATCGACAGAACATGGGCATTTGAGCAGACGAAGAAAAATTTCGCGTATATCCTTTCCGTGATGGATGACATGGGATACGGAGACCTTACATACTGCCCCGAAACGATGGGCAAGATCAACCAGATCGGCAATCTGGAAGAGATCATCGAACTCTGCAATATCGACGAACGCGTGATCCCCACGATCGACTTCGGTCATCTGCATACCCGCGGGGTCGGCTGCATCAATACTGCGGAGGATTTCGAAAAGATCCTCACCTCTCTGATCGATGGGATCGGTCACGACCGTACGAAGCGCATGCACGTGCATTTCTCCAAGATATCGTTCACGAAGATGGGCGAGAAGGCGCACGTTACCTTCGCGGATGAGGGCTTCGGTCCTGATTTTGCGCAGCTTGCACCGCTGCTCAAGAAGTATGATCTCGAGCCGACGATCATCTGCGAGAGCGCAGGCACGATGGCGCAGGATGCGTGTACGATGAAAAAACTCTATGAAGAGGCGAATGTATGAATAAACTTATTGATCTGCGGAATGATCTGCAGACGGAATGGATCCTGATCGCAAAGGAAGCGGACGTAACATGGCTGACGGGCTTCACGGGCGACAGCTCGCAGGTCCTCGTCGGGAAAGATGCGGCATTCTTCTTTACGGATTCGCGCTATACCGAGCAGGCGGAAAAGCAGCTCTCCGCGGACTACACGATCGTGGAAACGGGCGCGGCAGACAGAGTCGCGGAGATCGGCAAGCGATGCGGCGGGACCGTCGGGATCGACTATGCGAACACGTCTCTTGCGGAGATGGAAGAATATAAAAAGGCGATCCGTGCGGACTTTTCGGATTACGGCAGCCTGCTCATTGGTCTCAGAAGCATCAAGAGCGAAGCAGAGCTCAACGCGATGCGCGAGGGTGCGAAGCTGACGGAAGATACGTTCTATCATGTTCTGAAATACTTCAAGGA
>JAZRGP010000128.1:0-5189 GCA_045644225.1 Christensenellaceae bacterium
CTGTTACTGTAGAACCGGAGAGCAATTCTGCACAAAGCGGAACGTGGCATGTATTTACGCAAACGCTTGCGAATCTGTTAGCCTTAGCTTCTTCGCAGATCGTGCGGATCTGATCCTGAGTTGCATCGGGCTTGAGAAGTGTGTGGTCAACGTATTTAGCGAGGGATGCGGGAGCAAATTCTGCAGTAGCAGCACAGCTGTTGTCTGCCTGTACCTGCTTCATAACCTCTTCAACGGCTCTTCTTACGATTTCATTGATATCCATTCTATTCCTCCAATAATGTTTTAGACATTAAAAGTTACATACATTTTTATTTATTATTGCATACTTTTCAAAATAATTCAATACCTTTTGACGAAATTGAATAAATTTGATACAGTATTATTTGATCGGACACGATCGATATTCATGGAAAGCAGGAATGACTCATGCGCAAAAAAAGAGTTCTCATCACGGGTGCAAGCGGAGATATCGGAACAGCGGCTGCAATTCAGTTTGCGGCAAAGAATTATGAACTTCTGCTTCATTATAATTCAAGCTCCGATCGGATAAACACTCTTGCCGAATCTCTTCGTGCAGACGGTGCAGATGTCAGTGTTTTCCAAGCTGACCTCACTTCCCTTTCGGATATCGATCGCCTCGCAAGCTCCTGCGGTCAGGTCGATGTACTGATCAACAATGCAGGCACCGCTTTGACGAAGCTTTTCACCGACCTCAGCGACGAAGAAGTCCTCAGCATGGTGCAGGCAGACCTTACTTCCGCAATGCTTCTTACAAAAAAGATCCTTCCGCAGATGCTGCGACGCAAAAACGGAAAGATCATCAATATTTCCTCGATGTGGGGCGTTACGGGTGCCTCCTGCGAAGTTGTTTATTCCGCTGCCAAAGCAGGGATCATCGGCTTCACAAAGGCTCTTGCCAAGGAAGTCGGCCCCAGCGGCATCACGGTCAACTGCATCGCACCGGGCGCTGTACGCACGCGTATGCTTAACGAATATTCTCCCGAGGCTTTGACTGACCTCGCCGACAGAACTCCTCTTGGACGCCTTGGCGAGCCCTCAGAGGTAGCCTCTATGATGACATACCTCGCATCGATGCAGGCAGACTTCGTTACAGGTCAGGTCTTTCAGATCAACGGCGGCTTCGTTATTTAACGTAAGCCGTCTTTTTTATGCCGCGATTCTCGAGCTCTGCGAAAAGCTCCTTCAAGGCATCGTTCTCAGCCAAAACGATATCGGGATACTCTTCCGTACCCAAAACAAAGCGGAAATACCCCTTATCCTGATCATATGCAAAATAACGCAGCTCGCTCAGGCGAATGTCATAGCGGAACGGGATCAGCTTGCCGTCTCCGTCGGAGAAAAGCGTAGCTCTGCTCTCAAAGACGCTCTTTCCGTCGTTTTTACGGACGAGCCTTCTTTTTTTGCTGCCCTGAACCGTGATTCTGTCTTCGGTAAACGTTATAACAGTCCCCTTCTCTTCGCAGATCTGTGCAACGATCTCTGCGCGCTTCATTTTTGCAAAAGCAAACGGCAGTACCGCACCTACAAGCGGAACAAGAATGTAGATCAGCATCCCAAGCTGAAAAGCCGCACCCGAACCGAAGAGAAATACCGCAGCATAAACCGCAAATGCAAGGAACAACAAGCTGACGATACCGAAAAAGATGCGGTAATAAAGCAGTTTTCGATCGTCTTTAACATTATTTTCCGCTAAAGCTTTCAGTCCTTCAGCATCCTCTTCTGTTCGATACAGTACGATTTCTTTGTTCTCAATCATAAAAACTCCATAAAAAAGCGGCAGAAGACCTGCCGCATGATTTTATTCCATGATCTCGTCGATCAGAGCCTTGAGCTCAACATCATTTTCGGGAAGACCGTGAATGATATCATCAAGATTGATCGTTTCGATATTATCCGTCTGGAGCTCTTCGGTGATCTCTTCCGCTGTTTCGGATTCTTCAACGATTTCTTCAGCAGGAACTTCTTCTTCAACAACTTCTTCGGGTTCTTCTTCCACTGCTTCTTCAGCTGCATATGCGGAATCAGCAATGATCGCTTCAGAACCGAAGCTCTGCATGAAAGCTGCCTTCTGAGCATCCATATCCGCAAGCACAGCTGCCTTATATGTTTCAACAAAGCTGCGGATGCTTTCGAGCTCAGCTTTCAGCTCCGTGATCTCTGCTTCATACTTTTCGCGGATATTATATGCTTCAACCTTTGCATTGTTGATGATCTCATCAGCCTGAGCCTGTGCATCAGCAAGGGTCTTTTCGGCATTTTCATTTGCCTTAGCTTCGAGGTCATTTGCAGCCTTCTGTGCGATCAGAAGAGCCTGCGCAAGTGCATTTTCGGTTTCCTGGACCTTGACCATGCGCTCTGCATCAGCTTCGCGCTCGCGTTCGATCACCTCAAGGTCATCGATGATCTCATCAAGGAACGTATCGACCTGTTCGATATCGTAACCCTTGCGGGATCTGGAAAACTTGACATTGATGATTTTATCTTTATTTAACATGATCTTCCTCCGTTATAAAGATATTACCGATCAATATTCTTCTGTCTGATACTCTTCTTCATATTCCTGAGCATCAGCAACCTGTTCATCGTTTGCGTTGGAGATCTCAACATTGGAGGGAACTACAACGAAAATGTTTCTTGCAGCCTTCTTGATATCGCCGGAGAGTGCGTATACAGCACCGGTGATGAAGTCAAGGATACGCTGTGCAACGGAAACTTCGATCTCATCGAGGTTAACGATGATCGGCTTTCTCAGCTTCAGATAATCGATGATCGTCTGTGCCTGATCGTATTCTGTGGGTCTGAAAATAATCATATTCATCTCAGTATTTGTCTCCATATCCTTAGTATTTTCGGTCATTCTGATTACTTTTGCAGAACGGCTGGGAGCAAGCTCGGGCTCAACATATTCCTGTTCTTCTTCGACATCATCATAATCCTGCATGTTGTCGTCTTCATAGTAATCGTTTTCGAAGTCCATGTTTTCATTGTCGTTCTTCTTTTTCCAAAATGCCATATTGATAACACTCCTAATATAATCTCTCACCAAAAATCGCCGAGCCTACCCGGACGATATTCGAACCTTCTTCAATCGCGACCTGATAATCACCGGACATCCCCATTGAGAGATAATCCATCATGAAGCGATCTGTCTTTGTGCTGCTGAGGCGGTCGTAGATCTCCCTCAGTTCAGCAAATGCTGCGCGTGCATCCTCGGGATCGGGAGAAAATCTGCCGATCGTCATGAGCCCTTTTACGCGGATCCTGTCGAGCCTGCTCACATAATCGATAAAGCGGTCAAGCTCGTTCGGAGAAACTCCGTCTTTGGATTCCTCGCCTGTTACATTGACTTCGATGAGGCAATCCGTGATGCAGTCGCGGTTTTCGGAAATGCGCTGGATCTCATCCGCGACATTTTCCGCGCAGAGCGAATGGATCAGATCCACCTTGCCTGCAATATATTTTACTTTATTACGCTGGAGTCTGCCGATGATATGCCAGTCGATATCCTGCGGAAGCACATCGACCTTAGCCATATATTCCTGCACACGGTTCTCGCCGCATGCTTTAAGGCCGTTGTCATACGCCTCTTTGATCCGCTCAGCAGGGACTGTTTTTGTAACAGCCAGCAGAAGGATCTCCTCAGGGGATCTTCCCGCTTTACGCGCACTCTCAGCGATCTTATCCTGAATATAAGCGATGTTTTCTTTGATACTCATGCTGTAAATCCTGTCAGTACGATCAGTACAGAAGTGTTATGCCTTCTGTCAGCGGAGCGGTAATGTCCACTGCTTGTATAATAGCATAACCCTCGTTATTTATCAATATTTCGATCGGAATAAACTCCCGATTATTATCGGAATTTTTGATATAAACGCCTTCCTGACCGTTTTTTGTCTTAACTGCATTCTGCGGTACGATAACGCCGACATACTCCATGGAGACCGTCAGGTCAACGTTTCTCGCGATGAGCAGTTTGGTGATATCATCCTCAAAATGGAAGTAGTAAACATACTGTTTTCCGTCTTTTCGGAATTCACTGACCTTCGCGGTGTATATACCCGTGTCGCTTCCGCCGAATTTCACCTGGAAAGACGTGTTCTTCGTCTCAAACTCAGGGATCTGCACGTCCGAGATGACCATGACATACCAGTTGTTTTTATCGACGAGTCGATACAGCGGACGGGACGTCGTGGAGTCCGTGAGTGTATAATAGCTCTTGCCGTCAAGGATGCTCGTGATCTCGGATACCGACATCTTCACCATGTTCTCGGGAGTAAGAACGGATTCCGCACCGTCGAAGTAAAAGCTGACGACACCGTCGCTCTCCGCAGTGCTGCTCTTCTGCCAGCCCTGAATGCCCGCAAGCAAATTTGCTTCTTCGTCATAATATTCCTGCAGCTGCGTATCGACATTGACCTGCTCACGCAGGAAGGTCTGCCGCTCATCCATGAGGTTCGAGAGTTCTCGTTCATATTTCAGCAGGTCGCCTGTTTCGCCGCTCGCGATCATATCATGGATCTTGACGGTAAGCTCATCGATCTGTGCATCCATGTCCGAAAGATCCTTGTTGAGAATATTCTTGAGCATGTTGTTGCGCAGATAATCGAGGATCTTGGCTCTGCAGTTTTTCAGCGCAGTTACAGTCGTTTCGCTGTAGTCGCTGGAATATACGACCGCGATCTCTTCTCCCGTAACGACGGACTGCCCTTCTTCTACAGTCAGCTCAGCCTTGCCGTTCACGTCCATCTGATAGAGCTTTTCCGAACGGACGATGATGCCCTCAGTCGAAACCGAGAATGCCATCTTGCCGAGAGCAGCCTCATGGCGCGAAGGGATCAGCACGATCAGCAGAACAACAAGCGCAATCAGCAGCGCACCGCCGACTCCCATCAGAAGATATCTCTTGTCAAAGTTATATTGGAGTTTCTGAACATATGCTTTAAAATTCGTTCGTCTGCCCGCTCTTCTTCTCAAAAAAACGCCTCCGATCCTTAGTCCTTGTCATAAAGCCCGCGAAGCTTCGCAAGGATCTTTTTTTCCGCTCGGGAAACATACATCTGCGTTACGCCCAGCATATCCGCGATCTGCTTCTGCGATCTCTGCTTCCAGTAGCGTTCGTGAATGATGATCCTTTCCTCATCATTCAGCGTATCAAGGGAATATCT
>JAZRGP010000129.1:0-2917 GCA_045644225.1 Christensenellaceae bacterium
CTTCCATCGCAACGACATCGATTTCCACCGCGGCAGTTTTCGCGTGCGCGGAGATGTTCTGGAGATCTTCCCCATGTCGCAGAATGAGAAAGCCATCCGTGTGGAATTTTTCGGCGATGAGATCGAGCGCATCCTCGAGATCGACGTGCTGACGGGCAAGCCGCTCACGAGCGTGGAATACGTCATGATCTTCCCCGCGACACACTATGCTGTCGAACGGGAGAAGATGGAAGCCATCCTGCCGACGATCAAGCAGGACATGGTGAAGCAGGCGGAGATGTTCCGCGCGGAGGGAAAGCTCCTCGAGGCGGAGCGCATCCTGCAGAGAACGACTTACGACATGGAGATGCTCAAGGAGCTCGGATACTGCACGGGCATCGAGAACTATTCGAGATATTTCGACGGCAGAAAAGAAGGCGAGGCGCCCTATACGCTGATGGACTTCTTCCCCGATGATTATCTGCTGTTTGTGGACGAGAGCCACGTTACCCTGCCGCAGGTGCGCGGGATGTATAACGGTGACCGCTCCCGAAAGAATACACTGGTGGATTACGGATTCCGCCTGCCTGCGGCGAAGGACAACCGACCGCTGCGATTTGATGAATTTAATAAGAAGATCAATCAGGCGGTTTACGTCAGTGCGACACCTGCGGAATATGAACGCGAGCTTGCGCACGGAAAGGTCGTCGAGCAGATCGTCCGTCCGACGGGTCTTGTCGACCCTGAGATATTCATCCGTCCCGTGGAGAATCAGCTGGATGACCTCCTCGGTGAGATCAAAAAAGTCGTGGCGAAGGGTCAGCGCGTGCTGATCACGACACTCACGAAGAAGCTCGCAGAGCGCCTGACGGATTATTATGCGGAGATGGGTATCCGCATCAAATACATGCATTCCGACATCGATACACTGGAGCGCATCGAGATCATCCGCGGACTGCGGCTTGGAGAATTCGATGTTCTCGTGGGTATCAACCTCCTGCGAGAAGGTCTGGATATCCCTGAGGTCGCGCTTGTTGCCATCCTCGATGCGGATAAGGAGGGTTTCCTCCGAAATGAGACCTCGCTGATACAGACCATCGGCAGAGCCGCACGAAACGCGGAGGCTTACGTCATCCTTTATGCGGACAACCGCACCAAATCGATCGACAAAGCGGTCAGCGAGACCGAGCGCCGCAGAACGCTGCAGATGCGCTATAATGACGAGCACGGCATTACGCCCGAGACCATCCGCAAGGATATCGCGAAGGAGCTCGTCATGAGCAAGGAGGTCGAAGAGGAATCCGCTGCATCGCCGCAGGATATCCCCATCGAAGAGCGCATCGCATTCCTGGAAAAGCAGATGAAGCAGGCTGCCGCAGAGCTGGAGTTCGAGGCGGCGGCAAAGCTGCGTGATGAGATAAAGAAACTGAAAGAAGAGGAGAAGCTGAGTCCTTGGAGAAGATCGTAATACGCGGAGCGCGTGAACATAACTTAAAAAATATCAATCTGGAGCTGCCGAGAAACAAGCTGATCGTCATGACGGGTCTCTCGGGCAGCGGCAAGTCTTCGCTTGCTTTTGATACCATCTATGCGGAGGGTCAGCGCAGATACGTCGAGTCGCTTTCCTCTTATGCGAGGATGTTCCTCGGGCAGATGGAAAAACCCGATGTGGATTATATCGGCGGGCTTTCTCCTGCGATCTCCATCGATCAGAAGACGACGAGCCACAACCCGCGTTCCACGGTCGGCACGGTAACGGAGATCCACGACTATCTGCGTATCCTCTATGCCCGTGCAGGTGTTCCGCATTGTACGAAGTGCGGCAAACCCATCGTAAGGCAGAGCGTGGATCAGATGATCGAGCATATCATGGGAATGGGCGAAGGAACGAGGATCTCTATCCTTGCGCCTGTGATCCGTGCGAAAAAAGGCGAGCATAAAAAGGTTTTCGAGAACCTGCAGAAGAGCGGCTATTCCCGCGTGCGCGTGGATGGAGAGATGTATCTGCTGGAGGATGAGATCGAACTCGTCAAAAACAATAAGCATACCATCGAGGTCGTTATCGACCGAATTAAGCTGAAGCAGGGCAGCGAGAGCAGACTCGCGGATTCGCTGGAGACTGCGCTGAAGCTTGCGGGCGGTCTCTGCGAAGTATTTAACCACGAGACCGAAGAAGTGCGTATGTTCAGCGAGAACTATGCCTGCCCCGACTGCGGTATCTCCATCGATGAGATCTCCCCGAGAATGTTCTCCTTCAACAGCCCCTTCGGCGCTTGCCCCGAATGCTCGGGTCTTGGCGTCATCATGCGCATCGATGAGCGTGCGGTGGTATCCGATCCTGAAAAATCCCTCGCGGAGGGTGTTATCCATGTTTCGGGATGGAACATGGCAGGCTGGGACAAATGGAACGTTCAGCGCGTGAAAGGGCTTGCGGATCATTACGGATTTTCCATGAATGTTCCGTGGAAAGACCTTTCGCGAGAGGCGCAGGAACTCGTGCTCTACGGCACGGATGAAGAGATCGACATTAAATACGAACGCAAGGGAAAGTCTGCGAAATATACCATGAAATTCGAGGGCGTCATTCCGAATCTTCAGCGCCGTTTTGCGGAGACGGGTTCCGAAGGCATCCGCCGCGAGATCGCGCAGTACATGTATGAAAGCGAATGCCCCGTATGTAAGGGCAGGAGATATAAACCCGAGACGCTTGCCGTTAAGCTCGGCGGGATGAACATCGCGGAGCTCTCGGATCTGCCCATCGTTCGCATCAAGGAATTTTTAAATACCGTCGAGCTGGACAGCCGTCAGCAGGCAGTTGCGGGGAGAGTCCTCAAGGAACTCAACGCAAGGCTGAACTTCCTGATCGACGTTGGTCTCGATTATCTGACACTCGGCAGAAGCGCCAGCACGCTCTCGGGCCGTGAGGCACAGAGGATCA
>JAZRGP010000130.1:0-10492 GCA_045644225.1 Christensenellaceae bacterium
TAACCCGCGATCTTGCTTTCGTTATCGTCGATGGGCAGCGCCGTGATGGTCTCGATCCCCGAGGGAACTCTCCACCAGTCCTCGTTGCGGACGAGCTTCATGCCGCTCTCCGAGGAATAACTCTCCACGCAGTAAGGACCCGTGCCTACGGGTGCAGCTGTGGTCGTCTTGCCTCTGCCGAGATAAACGCTCTCGGGAACAACGGGGAAATTCATGAAATAGAAGAGATCTGCCGTCTTGCCGGCGGTATGCACGGTCAGCTGCATCGCAGAAGTCGCCTCATAGGACGCTATGATGCTCTTATAGCGCGCATAGGAGCATTCCGTGGATTCTGCCTGCATGATCTGATCGATGCAGTATACGAGGTCCTGCGCGGTCACTTCCCCATTGCCGCCATGGAATTTCACGCCTTTTCTGATATTGAATACGATGTTCGTTCCCGTCTCGTCATATTTCCAGCTCTCGATCACGGAGGATGTGGGCTTGTCCGATGCATCCAGTCTGACCGCAGGCTCAAAGATCAGCGAAAGCAGATTCTTCGTATCCTCATCCTGCACGAACAGCGGATTCAGCGTCGCGGGATTTCGGAGCATCGTCGTCGTCAGCTCCGTAACGCGTTCCCCTTCTTTATATTCCTCCGGCATCGGCAGCTGCTCCGCAACGGGCGCATCAGCGGTATAAATCGTCTCGATCTCCTTCTGACACCCTGCCGCACAAAGCACGAACACCGCCAGAAGCAGCAGACTAATGAACTTTGCGGATCTTGCTGTAAATCTCATATGCCCTGTTCACCTTTTTTACATAGTTTCTCGTTTCTTCGAACGGTATCTCGGAAAGTGTCCTGCCGTCCGCTGAATACTGCGGATCTTTCAGCCATTTTTCGGCATTTGCGTGTCCCGCATTGTATGCCGCGATCACCGTATCCGCCTCTCCGTCAAATCGCTTCGCAAGATAGGTCAGATACCATGTCCCCATCTCGATATTGACCGCAGGCTCGGTGAGCATCTCTTCGGAAAAATCCTTGATGCCGATCTTCCCCGCGATCCATTCTCCCGTCTCGGGCATGATCTGCATCAGCCCCATCGCACCTTTTTCGGATTTCGCATCCGCATCGAATCTGCTTTCCGTCGCGATCACTCCGCAGATCAGTGCAGGATCCACGCCGTATTCCTCGGAAAATTCCATCACCGTTTCCTCATATTTCAGCGGAAAATAACTGTCCAGCAGATATATCCCCGCCGCAAATACCAGAAAGACGACCGTCAGCAATATATAAAACACCAATGCGGAACGACTGCCGTTCACAAGGCTTTTTTCCTTCATGCTTTCAAAATCTCCTTCAGCTTTCCGATCTCTTCATAAAGCATTTCCATGGAGCCGTTATTCTCGATCACGCGGTGTGCGTATCTGCGTTTTTCCTCTTCGGGCATCTGCCTGTCGATGCGGTCTGCTGCCTCTTCGCGGGTCAGCCCGTTCCTTGCGATGATGCGCTGAATACGCGTTTCTCGGTCAGCCGTTATCAGCCATATCTCTTCGCAGATCTTATCGAGACCGACCTCTATGAGGAGCGGCGCATCGATAATGACGCAGCCCTCTGCCGCAAGCGCACGTTTCTGAACCTCAGATACGATGATGGGATGCGTGATCGCATTCAGCTTTCTGAGTGCATCTTCCTGCGAAAAGACATGTGCACCGAGTGCTCTGCGGTCGACGGCTCCGTCAGCAAGGATATACTGCGGAAATGCCGCCGCGACCTCCGCATATGCAGGACCGTTGATCTCAAGAAGCGTCCGCGAGATCGCATCCGCATCGATGATCTCGATGCCGCTTTTTTTCAGTTCTTCGGAGACCGTGCTCTTTCCCGAGGCGATCCCGCCTGTGAGTCCGATAATGCGTGTCATGTTACTTCGCCTCCGCCCATGTTTTACCGCTCGCGGCATTGACCTTCAGCGGCACGGAGAGATCGCATGCGCTTTCCATCGTTTCCATAAGGATGCGTTCGACTTCTTCCCTTTCTTCAGGTGCCGCATCGACGATCAGTTCGTCGTGTACCTGCAGGATGAGTTTGGATGCGAGCCCGCGCTCCTTAAGAGCCTTTGCAACGCGGATCATCGCGACCTTGATGATATCCGCCGCAGTACCCTGAATAGGCGTATTCATGGCGATCCTCTCGCCAAAGGAACGTGTATTGAAGTTGGATGCCTTCAGTTCGTCAACATAGCGCACTCTGCCATAGAGCGTACGCACGCACCCCTGCTGCTTCGCCTGCTCCACGATGTCTTTCATATAATTCGCGACACCGCTGAATTCCTTGAGGTATCGCTCGATATAATCCGCGGCAATGTATCTCGGGATGCCGAGGTTCTTCGCAAGACCGAATTCGCTGATGCCGTATACGATGCCGAAGTTTACCGCCTTTGCGCTGCTTCGCATCTCTTTCTTTACTTCTCCGAGCGGCACACCAAACACCTCGGATGCCGTTCTCGCATGGATATCCTCGTCCTTCATGAAAGCATCCTTCATGTTCGCATCATCTGCGATATGCGCAAGAACTCTCAGCTCGATCTGCGAATAGTCCGCAGATACGATATAATTGCCCTGCGTCGGCAGGAATACCTCGCGGATATCCTTGGAGATCTCCGAGCGAACGGGAATATTCTGCAAATTGGGTTCCACGCTGGAGATCCTGCCCGTTGCGGTCGCCGTCTGCATGAACGTCGTATGCATGCGTCCGTCCGAACCCGCAAGGTTCAGCAGACCGTCGATATATGTGCTCTTCTGCTTTGTAAACTGTCTGTATTCAATGATCTTGGAGATGATGGGATGCTGCTCGAGCAGACCTTCCAGCACCTCGATATCCGTGGAGTATCCCGTCTTTGTCTTTTTCTTTGCGGGCAGACCCAGCTTCTCAAAGAGGATGACGCCAAGCTGCTTTGTGGAGGAGATGTTGAATACCTCTCCCGCATCCGCATAGATCTCCTCGGAGATCGTGTTGATGCGCTCCGCATACTGTGCGGAAAGCTCCTTCAGCCGTGCAATATCCACGCGGAAGCCCTCGCGCTCCATGCCGTAAAGCACGGAGATCAGCGGCATCTCGATCTCATAGAAAACCTCTCCGAGACCGTTCTCATCGATCTCTTTTTTCTGCTTTTCGCAGACCGCACTGATCGCACAGGCTTTCCCTGCAGCATCATAGCGCTCCGCGAGTTTTTCCAATGTATAGTTTCTGCGCGTGGGATCCAGCACATATGCCGCGATCTCCGCATCGAATGCGATACCTTTTATTTCTACGCCGCATTCCGCTGCACGATGCAGCAGGTTTTTCGCGCCGTGCGTATATTTTTCGACAGATTCATCCTCAAGTGCATCCTTCAGCGCTCCGAAGATATCCTCAATGGAGAGATCTTCCGAAAGCAGGGACACGCTGTAGGGCATTTTATATTCCCGTGCATCGTCAGCTGCGATATATACCGCCTGATCATCCATGCACAGTGCAAAGCGTTTTTTATCCTTGACGAGTTCCGCGATGTCGGATGCCTTTCTCAGCTCCGTCGTCACGATCTCCTTCTTCGGCTGTTCTTTCAGACCGAAGCGCTTCATCAGCGAGGAGAATCTCAGCCCCGCGAGAACGTTCTTCAGCAGTTCTTCGTCAAATCCCGCAAACGCGGTATCTGCGATCTCCGTTTCGATCGGAACATCGCGGATGATCGTCGCAAGGCGCTTGCTCAAGAACGCATCTTCCCTGCCGTTTACGAGCTTTTCATAAAGCTTGTTCTTGGGCAGATCTTCGAGATGCTCGTAAAGCTCTTCGACCGTGGGATACTGCGTAAGCAGCTTGACAGCGGTCTTCTCGCCGACGCCTGCTACCCCGGGGATGTTATCCGAGGAGTCGCCCATCAGACCCTTCATATCCACGATCTGCGGCGGTGTTACACCGAATACTTCTTTCAGGTGTTCCGCATCGTATACTTCCGTATCGCTGACACCTTTTTTGGTGATGATGACGCGCGTATGCTCGGAGATCAGCTGCAGCGCATCGCGGTCGCCCGTAAGGATGTATGCCGATACGCCCATGTCGTCTGCTTTTTTCGCAAGCGTACCGAGGATATCGTCCGCTTCATAATCCTCCAGCTCGATACAGGGTATGTTAAGCCCTCTCAGAGCCTCTTTCAGCAGCGGAAACTGCGCACGCAGTTCATCGGGCGTCTTGGAGCGACCGCCCTTGTAATCCGCGTAGAACTCGTGACGGAAGGTATGTTTCTTTACGTCAAAGGCTACCGCGAGATATTCGGGACTGTATTCATCCACAATATGAAAAAGCATGGTAAAAAAACCGTAGATCGCATTTGTGGGCGTTCCGTCCTCGGTATGCATCGTGGGCGGCAGCGCATAAAATGCTCTGTGAAGCAAACTGTTTCCGTCAATATAAATCGCTTTTTTTGCCATGATTCTTTCCTCCGGATGCGGTTTTTTCTATGAGGCTTAAGATTCCCGCAAAACCGCAATATAATTTTACCATATAATGACCTTCAAATCAAATGAACGGTTTTAAAACATTTTTCGAAATCCAATGATTGCTTTTTATACCGAAACTATGATAAAATGTTATAGTATCTGCGCACTCGCAGAAATACTACGAGAAACACAGGTGATCGTTACGTTAGAAGTCAGATTTTTTACATTAAAAGACAAAATTTGCTCCTGGGAGCTCGTCGACTCGGAAACAGGTTCCTTCCATTCCGGCTGCGCAAGACCTTTCAAGCGCACATCGTCGGTCGAGTGTATCCCCGCATCGGAGTTTCTTGATCTCCCCTTTACCAAGAAGCAGATCAAGACAGCTGAATACATCATGGATTATCAGGAATCCATCGAAAAGCTCTTTGAAGAAGCCGAAGTCATCCAGCCCTATGAGAAATACGACGGCGTGCTGAAGCAGACATTCGGACCCAACAGCAAGATCTACGAGCTCTATGCTGCAAAAGCACAGGATCCCAAGTTCTCCTCCAACAAAGCCGAGCTTTATATCGACTTTGAGGCGATGAACATGCGCATCTGCGGATGGTATGCAGTCCTCATCGACGGTGAAAACACGATCGAGTTCTCGGGCATCGCAAAGCCCTATTCCGACGAACGCAGACTCCGCTGGCTCTGGAAGACTACTTACGAGAAGATGCTCCCCTATAAGATCGAAGACATCCTCAAGGCAAGACACATCCACGGCTTCCGCGCATATTTCCGCGATATGTTCAAGCGTGCGCGCCATATCTACACATACGGCGATACCGACGCTCAGTTCGTAAAATATTCCTTCGGCGACGAGATCTACAATTTCTTCAAGGTCAAGAACGTCGACATGAGCATGCATGCAGGCAACCGCACGATCTCTCTTGATAAAACGTGTAAGCTTTTCGGCATCGAGATCGAAGGTGATGAGCACGATCCCAAGAATGACGTCCTCAAGATGAAGGCGTATATGGAAAAGCTCAAGGAACTGTAAAAACACAAATTCATAAAATTAGAAATGCCCCGCTGACCCATCCCGAAACATTATCGGATGCGATCATACGGGGCATTTTCTTGTTTCTTCGCATATACTGTATGGGAGGTGCTCAAAAAATGCGGTATTGTTCTTTGCGGCAGAAAGCAGTCGTCAATATCATCGAAGGAGCTCAGCTCGGATATATCTCGGATATCGAGATCGACGAATGCACGGGCAAGGTCTGCTCGCTGATCGTTCCGAGCGGCGCAGGTATCAAAAGCATATTCCATAACAAATGCTACGTCATCCCATGGCGAAACATCGTAAAGATCGGCGATGACGTTATTCTCGTCGAAGCTGACCTCAATATTATTGGCACAACGCGGTGAATTTTCGCATAAGAGATTGCCTTTTTCACACAATATATGGTATAATAATGCTGTATTATCTGAAAGGAATCCCTTTTTTATGAAGTGTATTTACTGCGGTTACTCCGAAAGCAAAGTCGTTGACTCCCGCCCGCTCGATGACGGCACATCCACGCGCCGCCGCAGAGAGTGCCTGAAGTGCCAGCGCCGCTTCACGACCTATGAAAAAGCCGAACTCACGCCCATGATGGTCATCAAGAAGGATGGCAGCCGCGAGATGTTCGACATCGAAAAAGTCAGACGCGGCATCATCAAGGCTTGCGAAAAGCGCAATATCTCTGCCGAAGCTATGGAAAAAATGGCAAACGATATTGAAAAGGCTGTTTACGACTACGAAGGACACGAGATTCCCTCCGTCGAGATCGGCAACATGGTAATGGATTATCTTAAGGATGTCGATCAGGTCGCATATGTGCGCTTTGCTTCCGTTTACCGTGAGTTCAAAGACGTAGAAACCTTTATGGAAGAGCTCAAAAAGCTCGTTCAGAGTCATGGCTTATCGTGATCATGTGAACGTCGGCTTTGCGGAATACACCGCAGAGAACGGCGTTCTTCTCTTAAAAGTCCCCGCGATCGAAGAAACGGGGTTCTATACGCACGGATTTACAACGAGACGCGGCGGCGTAAGCCCGGGAGTGCATGAATCGCTGAACCTCAGCCTTACACGCGAGGAAAACCGCGCAAACGTCGCGGAAAACTACCGCAGGCTCTCTGAAGCACTCGGTGTCGAAAAATCCCATCTCGCAGCATGCCACTATGAGCATGGCAACGGTGTAAGCATCCTCACCGAGGCAGACCGCGGTCAGGGCATCTCGCGCGAGAATACCCTTCCCTTCTGCGACGGTGTCGTCGTAAAAGACTCCAGCGTTGTCGCTGTTACCCTGCATGCTGACTGCACGCCGCTCTTCTTTGCGGATAAGCACGGCAGAGCCGCAGGTGTAGCGCACGCAGGCTGGAAAGGCACCTATCAGGCGATCAGCGAGAACATGATCGATGCTCTCGGTGTTCCTGCGGAGGATATCCTCGTCGGCATCGGTCCAAATATCAAGGTCTGCTGCTTCGAAGTGCAGGAAGACGTAGGCGGTCTCTTCGTCGAAAAATACGGTGAATCCTGCAGGCAGTTCCGCGATGGTAAGCAGTATATCGACCTCGTCGGTGTCACGCTCATGCAGCTTGAATCAAAAGGCATCCTGCCCGAAAACGTGACCGTATCCGAGCTTTGCACATACTGCCGATACGATCTTCTCTACTCTCACCGCCGCTCCCGCGGAAACACAGGTGCAATGGCATCTGTGATCAAGATCAAGTAAATTTTCATAAAAAGAAATATAAAAAGGTATCACCGATGCCAGAGAACTCAAAGCATCGGCGATGTCTTCTTATTATGGTTTGTGGTGTAAAAAATACCCAGATTCAGCGCTTACACGCTAAATTTAAAATCGATAAATTCATCGTACTGCTCACCTTTGCGGAGAACGATCTTGCCGAAGCAAGGATGGTTGATCGCATCGGGGAACAGACTGCCTTCCAGACAGATCGCATCGCGCTTGTTGTACATAATACCGCGAGCACCCTTTGTGCCATCCAGGAAGTTGCCTGTATAGATGTGGATGTCGGGATAAGAAGAGTATACTTCAAGCGTTCTTCCGCTCTTGGGGTCATGCAGACGAGCAGCCAGACCGGGCTCGCGGTCACGACGAACAAAAGATACGTCGTAGCCTCTGTTGACCTCGAGGGAACGGTGCGGATCATCGATATGCGCACCGAGCTTAGTGGGTTCTGTGAAGTCGAAGGGAGTGCCTTTGACGCTGAGAACCTGACCTGTCGGGATCAGATCGTCACGTGTTTCGAGATACTCGGAACCGTTGATAAAGAGTTCCTGATCATAGATCTTAACACCGTGACCGGAAATACACCAGTATGTGTGGTTTGTAAAGTTAACGATAGTGTCGGCATCGGAAACTGCACGATGAGAAATATGGATATTGTTATCCTTCAGCGTGTAAGTAACCGTAACGGAAAGGTTGCCGGGATAGCCGCCTTCGCCGTCTGCGCTTTCGAGATGGAATGCAACAGAGCCATCTTCAAGGATCTCGGATTCCCAAGGTCTTGTAGCATAGCATGCATCGCCGCCGTGTGCGCTGTTTTCGCCATCGTTAAGTGTGAGCTGATATTCCTTGCCGTTCAGCGTGAATTTACCCTTATTTGTACGGTTGACTGTTCTGCCGACTGTTGCGCCGAAGAACGCGCCGTTATCCATAAATTCGGGAATAGAATCCGCTGTAAGAGTGACGAGCTGATACTCGCCTGCTGCATCTTTCACTTCGACAGAATAAATTGCCGCACCGAAATTTGTCAAAAGCAGGCGAATATCGCCGTCGATCAGCTCATAAACGCAGATATTTTTATCCGAATCGAATAATTTGGTCATAATTATCTCCGTTTGCATCTATGATGCTGAATATAAGTTGCGATTAAGCGTTGATCTGCTTAGCCTTTGCCTTCTGCATAGCCATGTCGAATGCTACAGCTGCTACAAGAACGAGGCCTCTAACAACCTGCTGCCAGTAGTCGTTTACGTTCAGCATGATCATACCGTTTGCGAGAACGCCCATGAAGAATACGCCGATAAGAACGAAACCGATCTTACCTTCGCCGCCGGACATGGATACACCACCGAGAACTACGGATGTGATAACTTCCATTTCGTAACCGTCACCGCCCTTGGGCTGACCGCCTGCTGTACGAGCCATAAGAACGATACCAGCGAGAGCAGATACGAAACCGTTGAGAGCGTATACAGTGTACTTCATGCTCTTGGGGTTAACACCGGAGAGACGAGTAGCTTCTTCGTTGCCGCCTACACCGTAGATGTATGTGCCGTATCTTGTCTTTTCAAGGAAGAGATAGCCAAGAAGGAAGAGAGCGAGCATGATGAGTGCAGAGATCGGGATGATAACGGGACCGAGTGTGAGGGTAGCCTTACCGATCCAGTCGAAAGCCTTGTCATAACCTGTTACGGGCTTAGCCTGTGTAACAACGTATGCGAGACCTCTGAAGGATGTCATTGTACCGAGAGTAGCAATGAAGGGAGGCAGGTTCAGGCCGTTGATGAAGTAACCGTTCATGAAGCCGATGATAACGCCTGCGAGGAGTGTGAGAATGAATGCAGCTGCATAAGGAACATTCCAGAGCAGGAGATATGCCATAAGGCAGGAGCAAACGCCGCAGATGGAACCAACGGAAAGGTCGATACCGCCTGTGATGATAACCATTGCCATACCTACACAGATGAAGCCCTTGATAGCTGTCTGGCGGAGGATGTTACCAGCGTTTTCGAATGTCATGAAGTTCTTGTTTGCGAAAGCAAACGCAACGATCATTGCGATGAGAATGATCAGGATACCGTACTTACCGAAAAAGTCGATAGGGTTAAATTTCTTTTTAGTCTTGTTCATTTTATGCCTCCATGTAAATTACATGCCCGAAGCAGCTGTGAGAACTGCTTCCTGGCTGAATTCATCCTTTGTGAATTCGCCGTTGATCTTGCCCTCGTGCATAACGAGAACTCTGTCGGACATGCCGAGAAGTTCGGGCATTTCCGAAGAAATCATGATAATGCTCTTGCCTTCTTTTGTAAGGTTGTGCATGATTTCGTAGATTTCACTCTTTGCACCGACGTCGATACCTCTTGTAGGTTCGTCGAAGATAAGGATATCAGAGTTTGTTACGAGCCACTTTGCAAGAACGACCTTCTGCTGGTTACCACCGGAGAGGAACTTAACAAGCTGGTCGATGTGCGGAGTCTTAGTACGGAGCTCAGCACGCTTTTCTTCTGCAATGCGTCTGTTTTCCTTTTCGTCGATGAACAAGCCCTTTGTGAGCTCTTTCAGGATCGTGTATGTGGTGTTTTCCTTAACAGATCTGCCGAGGAGAAGACCCTGGCCCTTTCTGTCTTCTGTCAGGAAGCCGATGCCCTTTTCGATCGCCATCTTCGGGGACTTGATCTGAACCTTTTCGCCCTTGACATAAACTTCACCGGCTGTGATTCTGTCTGCACCGAAGATCGCTCTTGCGGTTTCTGTACGGCCAGCGCCGACAAGACCGCCGAGACCGAGGATCTCGCCCTTCTTGAGCTGGAAGCTGACATCCTTGATCTTCTTATTTGTAAGGCCCTTTACTTCGAGGACGATTTCATCTGTTGCGCCTGCGCCGCCAACGAATGTGTTACCGAGTTCACGGCCTACCATGTCAGCGATCAGCTGCTGCTGAGTAACTTCGGATACCTTTCTTGTGGAAACGTACTTACCGTCTCTCATAACAGTAACTCTGTCACAGATCTCGAAAATCTCTTCCATACGGTGAGAGATATAGATGATCGTAACGCCCTTTGCCTTGAGTTTTCTAATTACATTAAACATCGCATCGATCTCACGGTTTGTGAGCGGTGCAGATGGTTCGTCCATAACAATGATCTTCGCATCACGGGATACAGACTTGATGATTTCCGTGATCTGCGAATATGCAACGCCGAGGTCCTTGATTCTTGCGGAGGGATCTACGTCGATACCCATGTCTTTTGCAA
>JAZRGP010000131.1:0-5047 GCA_045644225.1 Christensenellaceae bacterium
TCCATGCCGCTATTTTACGCAGTAAAGAGTCCTTCTTCCCTGCAATCAGGTAAAGAAGCAGAACGAATACGGCATTTCCCGCCATGATCGCGGGAACGGTAACGATCTGCGGTGCGATCCCAAGCAAATATGCCGCAATTGGAGAAATCAGCGCAACAGTCAGACCGCTTCCGCAGCCTGCCATCAATACCGTCACTGCAAGCACCGCATTCACGCAGGAACCCGTAACGATTTGTCCCAAAGGCTTTGTCAGCCACTGCAATACAATCAGCAATGCAAGCATTACCGCTGTCTGTGTGATCCAAAGTGTTCTTTTACTCATTTGCATCCCTCCAAAATCTTTTCGCAAAAATGTAATATCTCTCAGCATATTATACAGATCAGATTTCTCGTAGTTTAAATATAATCGCAAACCCATAGTTTAAAACAATAATTCTAAACAATAAAAACTGTCCTGCTCTCAAAAAACGAACAGGACAGTTGTTTTGTTTATATACTTATTCTTCCGACAGCAGCCCGTCGATGAACTGCTTTGCCGCACGGGCAGATCTGCCGCCGCGGCTGAGTGCAAAGCGTTCCGCGAGCATATCCATCTCTTCGAGGTCTTTCACGATGCCGTGTTCCTCTGCGAGGTGATGCACGATATCGAGGTAAGTCTGCTTATTGGGCTTCTGGAATGTGACCTGAAGGCCGAAGCGCTCGGAGAGCGAGATGATCTCCTGAATGGTATCGTTGCAATGCACATCGTCGCCTTCTCTGTCGCCGAAGCGCTCTTTGACGATATGACGGCGGTTGCTCGTCGCATAGATGACGACGTTCTGAGACTTCGTGGAAACGGAGCCTTCGAGAACTGCCTTCAGTGCGCTGAAGTTATCGTCGTCCTTCTGGAAGGAGAGGTCGTCGATAAAGAGGATGAACTTCAGCGGATTGGTCGTCAGCTCGTCGAGGATCGCGGAGATCTCCTTGAGCTGCTCCTTGCGCACCTGAATGATACGCAGACCTTCGCCGTAAAACTCGTTTACGACTGCCTTGATCGTAGAGGACTTGCCTGTGCCTGCATCGCCCGTCAGCAGCATGTTTGCCGCGGGTTTGCCTGCGAGGAGTGCCTTTGTATTGTCGATGATGATCTGCTGTTCGCGCTTATAATCCACAAGCATGCTGAGACGAACGGGGTCGGGATAACGCACGGGAACGATATGTCCGTCGTCGCTGATATAGAACATATGGTAACGCGCATAGATGCCGTAGCCATACTTCGCAATGCTGCTCGTACGTTCGCGGTAATCCTTCGCAAGGTCGATCTTTTCAGAATCAAACTGCGGCAGATATCCTTCCCAGCTGAGTCCTGCACGCAGGTCTTCTTCCGAGAGTTCTGCGATCGCCTGCAGCGTCGCGATCTCCTCCTCCACGCACTTCTTCATGGATTCGGAGGGTTCCTTCTGCTCACCGATCAGACGCATATATACGTTTTCGTTGTCGTTTACGATGCTGCGGATATGCGCACCGAGATTGCCGCCGCCATGCTCATAGAGCTGTGCTGCAAACTCCGCATATGCAGAGACCGCCTGCTGCGTATCAGCTGCTCCGCGGCACTCCAGATATCTGAGGAGAGCCTTTAAAACAGGCTCCTCCAGCAGAGATCGGAATACCGTCAGCGCATGCAGACGGATATTGAGTTCATTTAATTTCATCGTTTTCCTCTCAGTTCAGAACTGCGCCAGAAGCACCGCTGGAAACGAGAGCAGCATAGCGCTTGAGATAACCGGAGAGTTCCTTTGTCTTGGGAACAAAGTTCTTCATACGTTCGTCGATAACAGCCTGATCTACCTTGAGCTCGAGCTTGTTTTCGGGAATGTTGATGCTGATGATGTCGCCTTCTTCAACGATACCGATCACACCGCCGCTTGCAGCTTCGGGAGAAACGTGACCGATGCAAGCGCCTCTTGTTGCGCCGCTGAAACGACCGTCTGTGATGAGTGCAACACTGTTGCCGAGACCCATGCCCATGATAGCGGATGTCGGGTTGAGCATTTCTCTCATGCCGGGGCCGCCCTTAGGACCTTCGTAACGGATAACAACGACGTCACCGGGCTTGATCTTGCCTTCGTTGATCGCTGCCTGAGCATCTTCTTCGCCGTCGAATACTCTTGCGGGACCTTCGTGAACGAGCATTTCATCGAGAACTGCGGAGCGCTTAACTACGCTGCCGTCCATAGCGAGATTGCCGCGGAGAACTGCGATGCCGCCTGTTTCGCTGTAGGGATTTTCGATCGGACGGATGATCTCGGGATTTGTATTGACGCAGCCTGCGATGTTTTCGCCGACTGTCTTTGTTGTAACTGTCATGCAGTCAAGGTTGAGCAGGTTCTTCTTATTGAGCTCGTTCATAACCGCATATACACCGCCTGCTTCGTCGAGGTCTTCGATATATGTATGACCTGCGGGAGCGAGGTGGCAGAGGTTGGGTGTCTTAGCGCTGATCGTGTTTGCGATGTCGAGGTTGATATCGATGCCGCATTCGTGAGCGATCGCGGGGAGGTGCAGCATGCTGTTTGTGGAGCAGCCGAGCGCCATATCGACTGTGAGGGCATTGTAGAATGCATCTTCAGTCATAATATCGAGGGGACGGATGTCCTTCTTGAGCAGTTCCATAACCTGCATACCAGCGTGCTTTGCGAGCTCGATACGAGCGGAGTAAACAGCGGGGATCGTGCCGTTGCCTCTGAGACCCATGCCGAGAACCTCTGTCAGGCAGTTCATGGAGTTTGCTGTATACATACCCGAGCAGGAGCCGCAGGAGGGGCATACCTTGCATTCGAATTCTTCCAGTTCAGCATCTGTGAGCTTGCCTGCGTTGTACTGACCGACTGCTTCGAACATGCTGGAAAGGCTTCTTCTCTTGCCGCCGACGTGACCTGCGAGCATGGGACCGCCGCTGACGAATACTGTGGGGATATTGAGACGAGCTGCAGCCATGAGCAGACCGGGAACGTTCTTATCACAGTTGGGAACCATAACGAGTGCATCAAAGCCGTGCGCACGAACCATAGCTTCCGTGGAGTCAGCGATGAGGTCTCTCGTTACGAGAGAATACTTCATGCCGTCATGACCCATAGCGATACCGTCGCAAACTGCGATCGCAGGGAAAACAACGGGAGTACCGCCTGCCATAGCAACGCCGATACGAGCAGCTTCGACGATCTTGTCGAGGTTCATGTGACCGGGAACGATCTCGTTATAGGAGCTTACGATACCAACGAGGGGACGTTCGATCTCTTCGTTCGTATAGCCAAGTGCATGATACAGTGAACGGTGGGGCGCATTCTGCGGACCGAATTTGATAGAATCACTTTTCATTGTTGATACCTCAGATTTTTATTCTTTAAAAAGGCAAAATGGGAGAAGCACCGTTAAGCGCGTCTCCCGATCTTGTTATTATCAGTTGTTGATGAGCTTGTCTTCATCGCTCCAGCTGTAGAGCTTACGGATGTCAGCACCGACAACTTCGGAGGGATGCTCGGAAGCGATCTTACGCATTGCATTGAAGTGAACCTGAGAACCTGCATCGGACATGTCGAGGAGGAATTCCTTCGCAAATGTACCGTCCTGGATGTCCTTGAGGATCTTCTTCATGTTCTGCTTAGCTTCGTCTGTGATGATCTTGGGACCTGTGATGTAGTCGCCGTATTCAGCTGTGTTGGAGATGGAGTATCTCATGCCTGCGAAACCGCTCTGGTAGATCAGGTCAACGATGAGCTTCATTTCGTGGATGCATTCGAAGTATGCGTTTCTTGCATCGTAGCCAGCTTCAACGAGTGTTTCGAAACCTGCCTGCATCAGTGCGCAAACACCGCCGCAGAGAACTCCCTGTTCGCCGAAGAGGTCAGTTTCTGTTTCTGTTTTGAATGTTGTTTCGAGGTCGCCTGCACGAGCGCCGCCGATACCGAGAGCATATGCAAGACCGAGATCCCATGCATCGCCTGTAGCATCCTGCTCAACAGCGATAAGGCAGGGAACGCCCTTACCAGCCTGATATTCGCTTCTTACTGTGTGGCCGGGGCCCTTGGGAGCGATCATGATAACGTTGACATACTTCGGGGGCTTGATGCAGCCGAAGTGGATGTTGAAACCGTGAGCGAATGCAAGTGTCTTGCCTTCTGTAAGGTTGGGCTCGATGGAGTCCTTATAAAGCTTAGCCTGCTTTTCATCGTTGATGAGGATCATGATGATGTCTGCAGCCTTAGCAGCGTCTGCAGCTGTCATAACCTTGAGACCCTGTGCTTCAGCCTTTGCCCAGCTCTTGCTGCCTTCGTAAAGACCTACTACTACGTTTACGCCGCTTTCCTTAAGGTTGAGCGCATGTGCGTGGCCCTGAGAGCCGTAGCCGATGATCGCAACTGTCTTGTTGCTGAGCTTCTGCAGATCACAGTCCTGCTGATAGAAAATTCTTGCCATGGTAATTACCTCACTTAGAAATTATATATTGATCTTAATTTATATTTGAAATTAAAGATTCGTCACTTTGCGGATCGTCTCGCTGCCGCGTTCCAGGGATGCGATACCCGTACGGCAGATCTCGAGGATCGTGTAGTCTTTCATGATGTTGACAAAGCGGTCAAGCTTGCTTGTTTCGCCTGTCAGCTGCATGATGATGGATTCCTTCGTATAGTCCACGATCGTTGCACGGAACGCGTCTGCAGCTGCACGGATGTCATCGCGTGTTGCGGGATCGTTGGGCATCTTGATGAGCATGAGCTCATAGCTTACGGAGTTTTCATGGTCGAGTTCTGTAATGGAGCATACATCGGGCAGCTTATAGAGCTGATCGACGAGCTGACGCTTGTTATTGTCCTCGCCATCGAAGAGGATCGTGATTCTGGAAAAATCAGCAGATTCCGTTTCACTAACAGTCAGCGCAGAAATGTTGAACTGTCTGCGGCGGAACATGCTTGTAACACGGTTCAAAACACCGAACTGGTTTCTTACGAGAACTGCTACCGTAAATCTCTTCATCTCAGTCACCTACCTTTACAATGATGTCATCCAT
>JAZRGP010000132.1:0-2449 GCA_045644225.1 Christensenellaceae bacterium
GGCCTCGGTGATATCGGTCCCGAAGCAGGCATGCCCGTTATGGAAGGCAAGTGCGTGCTCTTCAAGGCATTCGGCGATGTTAATGCGGTTCCGCTTTGCGTTCGTTCGCAGAATGTTGACGATATCGTAAAGACGGTCGAATTGCTCGCAGGCAGCTTCGGCGGCGTAAACCTCGTAGATATCGCAGCTCCGAGATGCTTTGAGATCGAACGCAGACTCAAGGAAGTTTGCGATATCCCGATCTTCCACGATGACCAGCACGGCACGGCAGTTGTCGTTCTCGCGGGTCTGATCAATGCGCTGAAACTCACAGGCAAAAAGATCGAAGAGATCAAGGCGGTATTCAACGGTACAGGCGCTGCAGGTGTTGCGATCTTCCGTCTGCTGCATGCTATGGGTCTTAAGAATGCGGTACTCTGCGATACAAAAGGTGCGATCTACGTTGGCAGAGAGAATCTGAATGCGGAAAAGAAGCTCGTTGCGGAGATCTCCAACCCCGAGCAGCTCAAGGGAAGCCTTGCTGACGTTATCAAGGATGCGGATCTGTTCATCGGTGTATCCGCTGCAGGCATGCTGACGAAGGAAATGATCGCGACGATGGCGAAGGATCCCATCATCTTTGCGATGGCGAACCCGACTCCCGAGATCATGCCCGAGGATGCAAAAGAAGCAGGCGCGGCAGTTGTCGGTACGGGCAGAAGCGACTATCCCAATCAGGTAAACAACGTTCTCGCATTCCCCGGTATCTTCCGCGGTGCGCTGGATGTACGCGCAAGCGATATCAATGACGCGATGAAGATCGCTGCGGCAAATGCGATCGCAGGTCTTATCGGTGATGATGAACTGACCGCGGATTACATCCTGCCGACACCCTTTGACGAGAGAGTTAAGGATGCGGTAGCGCAGGCTGTTGCGGAAGCTGCGAAGCGGAGCGGCGTGGCGAGGATCTAAAAACAGAATTTTCAAGACCGCTCAATAGGCGGTCTTTTTTCTTTGCGGATCGTTTAATATTTGCAGATATAGTATTTTTTCGGTTGCAAAAGCAAAAATATTGTGGTAAAATATAGCTTGGTTTTCTGCGGGTGAACTGCGGATCGCCGAATAAAAGTATATAAGTAATGGGATTACTTAAATAAACGGAGGACACAAATGGCTAAATTTAAGGAAATTGAAAAGAACAAGGTAGAAATCGAATTCACAGTCGATGACGCTGCATATGCTGCTGCTGAGATGCAGGCATACAACAAGCTTAAGAACAAGTTTGCAGTTCCCGGCTTCAGAAAGGGCCGCGCTCCCAAGGGTATGATCGAAAAGACATACGGCAAGGGTATCTTCATGGAAGAAGCTTTTGATATCGCTTTCCCCGAAGCATATGAAAAGGCGATCGAAGAACTCGACCTCTTCCCCGTATCCAGACCCGAGAACGTTGACGTTCTTTCTTTTGAATCTCCTATCACATTCAAGGTAGAAGTTTACGTTAAGCCTGAAGTAGAACTTGGTAAGTACACAGGCATTACCGTTGAATACAATAAGACAGAAGTTACAGAAGCTGACGTTGACAACAAGCTCGAAAGCGTTCGCGAACAGAATGCTCGCTTCGTAGCAGTTGACAGAGAAGCTCAGATGGGCGATAAGGTCATCATCGACTATTCCGGTTCCGTTGACGGCGTTAAGTTCGACGGCGGCACAGCAGAAGAACAGTCCCTCGACCTCGGCTCCGGTATGTTCATTCCCGGTTTCGAAGAACAGGTAGTAGGCATGAAGGCTGCTGACAAGAAGGATATCGAAGTAACATTCCCCGAACAGTACCACTCCGCTGACCTCGCAGGCAAGGCTGCTGTATTTGCAGTAGTTATGCACGAAGTTAAGGAAAAGCAGCTCCCCGAACTCGACGACGAATTCGCTCAGGACGTTTCCGAATTCGATACACTCGCTGAATACAAGGAAAGCATCAAGAAGGAACTCGAAGAAGCTAACGAACGTCAGATGAAGACAGAAAAGGAAAATGCTCTCATCGAACGCATCGTTAAGGATGCTAAGATCGACCTTCCCGAATGCATGATCGACAATCAGGTTGATTACTCCCTTCAGGATATGGCAAGAAGCATGATGTATCAGGGTCTTGACCTCGAAACATACATGAGCTATGTTGGCACAACGATCGACGAACTCAGAGCACAGATGCGCCCCAATGCTGAAAAGCAGGTTAGAGCACAGCTCGTTCTCGCTGAGATCGCTAAGGAACTCAACCTTGAAGTTACAGACGAAGACGTAAAGGCTTTCTACGCTCCCATGGCTGAAAAGCAGAACAAGACTGTTGAAGAAATGATGGAAGGTATTAAAGCTGACGAAATCGAATACATTAAAGAAAAGCTGAAGTCCGATAAGCTCATCGACACACTCGTTGAGAATGCGAAGTTCAGAAAGAAAGCTGTTAAGGCAAAGAAAG
>JAZRGP010000133.1:0-1719 GCA_045644225.1 Christensenellaceae bacterium
GAGAGCAGCAGTTCGTTTCCGTCCCAGTCGACATTCAGCGGTTCATCGAGTGAGACTTCGCTTCGTGTGCGGGTGTTTCTGCGCAGATACATCAAAATCTCGTTTTCGATGCAGCGGCTTGCGTAGGTCGCAAGCTTGATATTCTTCTCGGGTCGGAAGGTGTTGACCGCTTTGATGAGGCCGATCGTGCCGATCGAGATGAGATCCTCGAGCGATATTCCCGTATTTTCGAATTTTCTGGCGATATATACCACGAGACGGATGTTGTGTTCGATGAGATCCTGACGAACACTTTCGTCACCGTTGGATAACTTTAAGAGGATGGAGGATTCTTCTTCCTTTGTAAGAGGAGGAGGCAGCGATTCGCTGCTGTTGACGTAGTAGCAGCGATTTTCCTGCAGCAGTGTAAGAAGCCTGAAAAAACAGATCCTGAAAATAGGCGGCATTTGGTTTCCTCCGATTCTGTAATAAGTCCTTTGCCGAAGATCGCGGGACAGCCGTTCAGCCGGATATCATCGGCGATCACGAGCCACGCATCTGTGCGGTATGTTCCGCTGCGGTCTTTCAGCAATATTTTTTTCGGTTTGATCCCGATGAGTTCGGTCCTGCCCGAGGCGGTCGTTACCGTAAACGTTCTTGTTTTATAATGTTTCGAATAATCACTCGATTTCATGTTTGCGTGAAAAAACGATCTGTCGATAAGAATAACGGCTCTGCCGCGGTGATCACGGACGTTGCAGCCGCTGTCGTATTCAGCGGGGAAGATCAGAGTTGTATCGCATAGAATAACCTCAGCGGTGATGCTTTCTGAGGGGGTGAAACTTGCTCGGCTCAGAAGCTCGGTCAGCAATATTATAAAGAAGGAACTGATCAGCAGGATGCGTCCACGGTCGGGGAGGATGGGGGAAGTCGGCTCCAGCGCAAAGGCGATACCGCCGAGCAAAAATGAGAAAAGCGTGAAGAACAAAAGTGATTTTGCGAAATTTCTGGGAAAGCAGAGGATCACCATGACGATTCCGACGATGATCTTTGCGATCGGTGCGGAGAGAAAACGAATGCAGGATGCAAGAACGGCATATGATCCGCCGAGCGCTCCCGCGGCAAGGATGCGTGCAAATTTTATGCGGCATGAAAACCGCGAGACCAGCCACAGCAGCAGGGAATCCAGCAGAAAATTATCCAGAAAAATGATTTCGATGTATACTGTCATAAGCTTTGCTCCGTTTCTCGGAACAGTATAGTTTACGATGTTTGCAAAGACTGTAGAACCATGGAAAAAACTTTAATTTTTCTGAAAATAACTGTTGCATATTGAAAATGCATTGTGCTATAATATTGCAGGAAAACTCACCCGTGCCGATGGATGCGGCAGGTGTCCGATGTAAATTCTTACTTTCATCATGCGTCGGATTGCCGTTTTCAGATGACTCACGGGGCGGTCGAACAAAAAAGGAGAAGAAAATGTCAGTAATTTCTATGAAGCAGCTGCTCGAAGCAGGCGTACACTTTGGTCACCAGACACGCAGATGGAACCCCAAGATGAAGAAGTCCATCTTCACAGAGAGAAACGGTATCTACATCATCGACCTTCAGAAGACAGTTAAGAAGGTTGAAGAAGCTTACTTCTTCCTCCGTGATGTTGCTATGGAAGGCAAGTCCATCCTCTTCGTTGGTACAAAGAAGCAGGCTCAGGAATCCATCGAATCCGAAGCTCTCCGT
>JAZRGP010000134.1:0-6555 GCA_045644225.1 Christensenellaceae bacterium
TCATCTTCAATAAATTTAAACAGATCACTACGCGAAACTTTTTCGTGTGAAAATTGAATGATTGTTCTTAAATTTTCAATTCTGTTTGGGCTCGGAACCCATATGTTATATGTGTTTCTCTTTTTATGAAGCTCGGGATTATTGGCTAAAGCTTGTAATAATTCATATATTTCATAAGGTGCTTCAGTGATGGTTATCTCTTTTTCATCTTTTGTGATTTCCAGGACTTCAGGTGTTACAAGGATAGCTTTATCTAAAAATGTTAATCCTTCTACTGTTACGCTCCATTTGCGATTGCCTATACACTCGATTAGCCCGAGAACTTCCAACCAGTCCATTCTTCTACGAGTATTACTAAGATTTGCCCAATCTAAGTTATACTCTCTGCAAAGTTCTTTATCAACTTCTTCAACAGTTTTAGGGGATTGATTTATCAAGTCTAATGTCTCACCAAACAAACGATATTTGTCATGCAACAAAGCAGCCATATCATTTTTTGAACAGGTACTTGCAAATTCTTCGCCAGCAGATGTTAAACTTATAGTACCTGTTCGGTTGCTTATTAATCCTAATCCTTTTAAGAATGGTGTATATACTCGCCACGGGTTCTCTATTGTAATACCAGTTACATCAGGGTGAAGATTTAAGTCTCCTACATGGTTCTTAGATAAAAGTCCTACTAATGCTGTGACTATTTGAAACCATTCTTGCTTTTTTCCGCGCAATTCAGGAATAGACCAGCCTTTTCGTTTCCATTCTATTTTTTGTTGCTGTATACTAGGAATTGCCATATATAATTCTCCTTGCTAATCAAATTAATTAAAAATAGGACTCTTTACAAACAATTATAATATGACCATTATTTAATTACAATGAGATTTTAAAATATCCCATACTCTTGATATGATGATTTTCAATTAAAACTTACGAATTATTGTAATTGTGCTGTTATATCCATGCAAAAGAGGTTGGTACCACATTTGGTACCAACCTCTTTTGCAATTTAGTGAAGTACGATTTACTAAATCACAATATACTAAATTCTCAACATGCTCCAAGCTGTTTTATAACCGTGCTCATCCTCTCCTCATCCACCCTCAAAAACCTCTCCGCCAGCTTATATGTCGCTTCGAGCGTCGTAAGTCCAAGCAGATACTGGATTTCGAGAATGTTGAGGTTCGTCTGAAAGAGCATCTTTGCATAAGTTAATCGAACATTCTGCGCAGTGAAGAATTCCTGCCGAGCGAGGTGTTCCATATGCTTGTTGGTGTGGGTGGGGTATTTTCGGTGGAGGAATCTGCAGTAGCTGACCCATGCGGTTTGGAACTGCTGATTGGTCATGAATGTGCCGCTGTTGTTCGGGCAGATGAGCCCTGTTGCTTTGGGCAGTTTTTGCAGATGCGATGCAAGCTCTTCTGGAATCGGGATCAGGCGCTCTTTCTGCAGCTGCAGTTCGGGAGCGAATTTGGTGTTGATCAGTGACTTGTCCACGCGGATGATGCGGTGACGAAGGTCAATGTCCGCCCATTCCAGAGCGCGGATCTCCGTGCCCGTGAGCCCACAGAACAGCATGATGAGGACGGGCATACACATACGATGTCCCTCCTGTTTGGATAGGATGAGTGACAGTTCGTTATCCGTGAGCGTACGCAGCTCGTCGCGCTTCTTTTGTTCTTCTTTTAGGGGTATTTGACGCCATTCTGAACACATTTTGAAGCCATTCTCCTGTGCGTATTTCACGATGCGCTGTGCGATGGATTTTGTCTGCAGGATCGATGTCTGGGAATAACCCTGCCTTGGCATTTTATCGAGGATTATTTTTATATCCTGATCCGTTACTTTTGTGACGAGCTTGTTTCCGATGGCAGGCAGAATGCAGCGGTTGAGATAGGTGCGGTAGCCGTTCTGTGTGCTTTTGGATCGGCTTTCGGCGATGCTTTTCAGCCATTCCTCCGCAAGGACGGAAAAGGTGGGAATCGTCGTTCCCACCTTGCCGAGCGAAGCATCTTTTTTCAACTGCTGAACTTTCTGCTCCAGTTCTTCCGCTGTGTCCGCATAGACGATCCTGCGCAGAGGAGCACCGTCCTCCTTTTTGCCGATGGTGACCCACTTCTGCAGTCTGCCGTCCTTGCGCTGATTCTTCATAGAGCTTCCTTTCTGTCCAGAAAGTCATTCAGGACTTCAATGGACTGATCCTTCTTGAATTTGGATAAATGGGTGTATGTGCCGAGGGTCACTTCCAGATCCGCATGGCCGAGATATTTCTGCGCAGATTTTACGTCCACACCCGCATCGTAAAGCAGTGTCGCGTAGGTATGACGGAGCATATGCGGAGTGATCTTCTGCACCGTAACATTCCTCGGTCTGTTTCTTCCGACCGGCTGTCCACCTGCGCAGCGGTAGAGAAAATATTTGTATGCCGACCATGCCTGACGAAAAGAGGCATAGGTCATGGGTTCGCCGCCTGCGTTTTTGCAGATATAACCGCTCTTGCAGAACTGGCGGTGAAGAATCTTGTGAAGAAGATTTGGAATTGGAACAAGTCGGATGCCTGCTGATGTTTTGGGCAGCTTGAGCTGTATCTCGCCATCCGCCATAGTGACTGCCTTATCCACTCTGATCGTGTCTGCTTCAAGGTCGATATCCTCCCAGGTGAGCGCCATGATCTCGCCCTTTCTGAGCCCGCAGTACAGCATGATGAGCGCGGGGATGCACATCCGATGCCCGATGGGATTGTCGGTGATGAGCCTGATGGTTTCGGGCAGAAGTGGCTGACGCTCCTTGCCCGGAACATTCGTCACCTTGGTGCGCTCAAACACATTACGGTACAAGAGGTCGTTTTCCACAGCGGCTTTCATCACCTGATTGGCGGTTTCGCGGATGTGCTTCATGGTCTTTCCCGTATATCCCTTGGCTTCGAGATTGTTTAGGATCTCCTGCAGGTGAAGCGGCTTTAAATCCTTGAGCTTCATACCGCCGATATAAGGATAAAGGTGCAGCTTCAGCACGGATTTATAGCGGTCTCTCGTGGTTTCGGCAATGCCGTTTTTGTAGCGGTTGATCCAGATCTCTCCCATCTCCTGAAAGGTGATGTGGTCGTCTTCCACGAAGCTGCCACGCTTCAGATCCATCTGTATCTTTGCGACCTTTTCCTCCAGTTCCTTTTTCGTTCTGGCATAGACGCTCTTGCGGATATATGTTCCGTCGGGGCGTCTGCCTAAGTTTATGATTTTTACATACCGTCCGTCGGCTCGTTTCTTTGGCATTCTTATGCTCCTTTCCGTATTTTTGTGGTCACGACGTTGTTGTCGTATGTTACTCGGTTTCGCATTTGTTGCAAGTCTTTCTTCGCCCTGTGTCGGCTTTTCATTTCGCAAGACGAGGAAATCCACACGCTCGGCAATGAAAGCCGAACGTGGGGCGAATAAAAGTCAGAACAACGAAAAAAGCAGCCACACACTTTCATGCATGGCTGCAAAATCAGTTTTTTCAGTTGCTGTTATATCCGAAGATTCTGCTTTGTAAGGTTTCTTTCCACCACGATTCTCTTTCTAAAATCACATGGTCATCTACTCTGGCATTGTAGTTTTCTAATATTGAATATTGAAAATTTTGCTTTACATAATCAAGACCCTGTGATTCAACTAATTCCTTTAATTCAACATTACCGCCGTGTCCGTTTTCTGCATAGCTTGACCAACGTGAGAGAAGCATTCCATTGTCACTCGTTGCAGAGCCAACATACAGCTTTCCGTTGTTTCTGTCTGTAATAAGATATACAGCTTTCTGATTTTCCAATGCTGCTATCCAACTTTTCTTTTGTCTATCCAATATGGATTTCAGCTGTATGTAAGGAAGTCGAACTTTATCATATCCGGGGAACTCATCTCCATCAAAAATATTGGGAAGTATCTCAAGAACCTCCAATTCGTCTTTAACGGTATTATAATACATTCCCTGTGTTTGGACTGTCTTATGGTATTTGACGATCACACGACCGTAATACTGACTGTATTCAGGCAATTCCTCGCCACGATAATTCACTCCATCGGAGATTCCATATTCTTCAGTAACTCTTTTTATGGTTGTCAAAAGCCAAGTATCATATGAAAGTTTCAACAAACAGATCGCAATCTGTCCAACATTAAAATATCTTTGTTTGCTTCGCCAAAAAAGCCATCTTGTATTTACAATTTCTGGATCTCGCAAATACAGATCCATTGGATTTTCATTACCGTTGTGCTGATTAAACTTAACTTTTACGTTATCTGCTTCATCACCTGAGATTCTCAGGAGATCATCTAATTTAATGCAAGACATTTCTTTTACCTCGTCTTTTTTCTTAAGTTCTTTTAACCATTTATAAATGCTTCCATCCTGCAAAAATGACAGCAATGCTCCATCGCAGAACTTTTCTGCGCGAACAGCACCAAGAAGTAATGAAAACAAAGCTTCGGATGGAAGTTTGGTTATATCTGCAGAACGCATGGATTTTTGATCCCATTTAATATTATATTTTTCTAGTATTTCGCCATAATTCCTCAAACCAGTCTTTTCGGCACAATTATGCGTATCTTCGATTAAGCCATGCACAACTCGAGAATACATAACAAACGGAAACTGAATCGGGTGCTCTTTGGACCCATCGTTTTCTTTATCTACAAACCACTCACCTAAGCTATCATTTTCGAGCAAATCAATATATTTTGTTACTAATTCATATTTTCCCATGTTAAAAATCTCCTGAATGTGTACACGTTAATTATATCATAATTTTGTTAAGTTGAGTATTACGATCACATCATACTGTGTTTATGACTTATAAACAAAATTCATCTGTCCGTTTTCTTGCCCTCTGTCGGCTTTTCATTCTGCAGTTCGGGGAAATCCCCACGCTCGGCAATGAAAGCCGAACGTGGGGCGAACAGGGGCTCAGGCGGCGTCGCTCCAACGGACAAGATAACCTCTGTTTTTGCTGTTTTTCAGAAAAAACAGATTCAGCATCGCACCCTTGGGGACGTCTTTGAATCCCATGTAATAATCCCTCTGCTGATATACACTGAAGCAGATTTTTCTCGCAATGTCGTCGTTCTCGATGAGCCTGCAGTAGACGATGAGGTTCTGAGATCTGCCCCAGGATTTTTCCTCAACGATACCGACGAAATGACCCTGCTCATCCAGCCATTTGTAATCGCGGTACGGGAACCCGGATTCGCATAATTGGTTAAAAGATAATACTTTTGTGTCTTCCATATTTTCCTCCTCATTTTTGTTTTTCTCTTTTTACGGCTTTCAGCTCGTCGATGAGTTCCTTCGGGATTTTATCGAGGAGCTTTCGCTGTTTTTCGGCGGTCTGCCTCAGGAGCGCTGCATCCACAAAGGCGCTGTCCAGCTGCTCTGTTTTCTTTTCGAGCTGTTTCTCGAGGGACTTGTTTGCAGCTTCGAGGGCTTTTATTTCCTCTTCATTTTTCTTCACTGTGCGGGAGAAACTCTCCGCCGATGGCAGCCACTTGGCGAGCAATTGTAATGCTTCCTCCCGCTTTTTGCCTGCGTTGAATACTGTGATGTCTGAGAGCGCCTGACGGATGCCATCCATCTGTTCCTCAAGACGTTTTGCCTGCTTAAACAGCCGTACAGGCAGGTGCTTACGCTTGCTGATGTTGGCGGGGATACCGCGCTCCAGCGTCGGGTACTTTGCGGACATATGCGCATGATACTTGTCCTGCCATTCCGAGAGCTTTTTCGGGTCGCCCATGATGATCTTTGCTGAGAGTCTGTTGTCGGGGGTGATGGGCGTAAAGCAGAGGTGCATATGCGGGTTGGATTCGTCCATGTGGACGACAGCACTGAAGATGTTCTTTGCATCCACTTCCGATGAAATGAACTCAAGTGCGTGCATGAAATACTCCCTCTGCTGTTCTTCGGAAAGCTCTTTCATGAACTCCGGCGATGCCGTGATGAGCGTCTCGATCATGAGGTTGCTGTCTTTACGCACACGGCAGCCTGCCGCTTTGATGCGTCGGTTGATCTCCTGATGGTAAGTCCCATCGGGTTTTATAAGGTGGTAGTTGTTCTTGATTTTGTCTGTATCGATGTCGGGGTTGCTTTTGTATTTTTCCTTTTTACGTTCGTTGTGGTTTTCCATGTGAGAGACGGTTCCTCTCGGGTGTTTTTTAAATCGTAATATTGCGTATGGCATTTTTCCTCCTTTTTTCTTTTGTAAACCGCACGGATGCTTGTCATAATTTCAAAAGCAGCGTGAGCTGCATACCTTATGAGAATGCCGCACACCTCCCGAAAGAATGAGGGTGAAACCCGTTGACTGATCGCAGGAGATGCGCGGCGAGAGGGCATCTGCGTGTGCGGTTTAACACACTATACCTTGCCCCGTGCCCCAACGTGCAAGCTCGTCGGGTACCCCGGTTTCGGCAAGGCAGTGTGCCGGGCGCTGCCCAGGACCCGTGTGACGGCGATGTAATATCCCCGTGACAGCTGTGACGATGATACTCGGATACCCTCCGTCACTTCCGACGGAATGGTATCACCTTAGGACCG
>JAZRGP010000135.1:0-4839 GCA_045644225.1 Christensenellaceae bacterium
GTAAGGAATACCGTATACCCTGCGCTTTTCTTCCAGCGCACGGGACTGTGTATGCGTGCGGTAAAGCACTGCAAAGTCGGAATAGTCTCTGCCGTCGGACTTCAGCTTGGAGATCTCCCTCGCAACGAATTCCGCTTCCGCGAAGTCATACTGCGCGGTATATACCTTAGGTCTGTCGCCAACGGTCTTCTGCGACCAGAGCGTCTTGTCTTTGCGCTCATACGCAAGCTTGATGACAGCATTTGCAACGTCAAGGATCTTTTTATGGGAGCGATAGTTCTCCTCCAGCTTGATCACCTTTGTATTGGGATAATCCTTTTCAAAGTCAAGGATATTGCGGACATCCGCACCTCTCCATGCGTAGATGCTCTGGTCATCGTCGCCTACTACAAAAAGGTTGCCCCATTTTTCCGCGAATATTTTGACGAGCTGATACTGTACACCGTTGGTATCCTGATACTCGTCGACCATGACATAGCGAAATCTGTTCGCAAAATATCTGCGGACATTCGCATCTTTGCGCAGCAGGTCCAGCATATTCAGCAGCAGATCGTCGAAGTCCATCGCATTTTCCGCACGCATGCGGGAGTTATAGGCATTGTAGATATCCAGCATGTCGTCCGCGATCTGCGGGCAGCGTTCCTCGAGGATATCCAGCGGAGCCTGCTTTTCGCCTGCGTTTTTGATCGCACTGATATGCCCTGCACAGGTGCGCGGCGGCAGGAACTTCGGATCGATGTTCTTGTCCGCAAGGATGCGCTTGATAATGACCTGCGCCGCATCCGTATCATAGATCGTGAAGTCGCGCGTATATCCGATCGCCTCGGGGCTCATGCGCAGGAATCTCGCACACATCGAGTGGAACGTGGATATCACCATACGCGAAATATCGGCGTCCACCAACGCCGATATTCTCTGCTTCATTTCGTTTGCAGCTTTATTTGTAAATGTGATCGCAAGGATGTTATAGGGATCTACGCCCATCTCCTCGATCAGATATGCAACGCGCTGGGTGAGTACGGTCGTTTTGCCAGAGCCTGCTCCCGCAAGAACAAGCACAGGACCTTCTACCGCCGTGACCGCCTGCCGCTGCACATGGCTTAATCTGTCAAGCTTCATTCTGTTTCCTCGTTATTCAGTCTTTTTAATACCATGCCATAGCCGCCCGGTCCGTAATTCAGGCACTTATTTACGCGCGTTACCGTCGCCGTAGAGGCTCCCGTCGCGTCGGAAATATACTGGCAAGTCTTTTTATGATAAAGCATATCCGCTACGATCAGGCGCTGTGTTGCAGACTGCAGCTCCGTGATCGTGAACAGATCTGTAAAGAACGCCTCGCACTCCTCTTTGCTCTTTAATGAAAGCACCGCTTCATAAAGCATCGAAAAATCCCGAATCGTCGTCTTTGCCATTTCTTCATCCTCTTTTCACAGATTTTTATACATTACTATTTTAACGCACTAAAGCAGTAAATGCAAGACAGTAAAAATACAGATTATTCTTTCCGTCAAATTTTCAGAATTCTGCTTGCTATCTTCAGCGCTTTTCTTCTCGTCATTCTGTAAATACGCCTGATCCGAGGGAAACCTTTCAATTCTGCGGTATTATGCGAATTTCCTTTCGCGATCATGCGTGCCCTCGATGCTTTCGGCTTTCCGGAATTTCTCCTGCGGCTGGAGAACGGCCCCAGCGGCATATATATAACAGGAATCCCGTTGAGGATGGCATAACGCTCAGCATAGCTGCCTTTTTCACAGTAAACAGTCAGTTTTGAACAACCGTCAAATGCATCCTTTCCAATCGTTTTTACGCTTTTCGGCAATTTAATGCTGAGCATCGCGGAACACTCCGCAAATGCTCTTGCGCCGATCTTCCTTACACCGCTCGGTATCGCAATACCCGTCAGGGATGTGCATCCTTCAAAAGCACTTTCTCCGATCGTCAGCATAAACCTGAATATCCGAACAGATTCAAGCGCAGTGAAATTTCGAAAAGCATCGGCTCCGATCTCCTCAATATACTGACCCAGATACACCACCCTCGTAGTGTTGTTCCCTGCTGATTTATTATAAAACTTTGTGATCGGCTTTCCCTTCCTGCTATCACATATCTTTATCGTAGCATTGCGTGAGTGAAGCTCTGTCAGCACAACACCGTCATGCTCTTCTTTGTATTCTTCCTCAACCGTCTTATATGTTGGAAACCTTTCATCTGTGAGCATCTGTATTTTCTTCGGAATACTCAGCTGCTTTTTTTCAAATGCTGTGCGTGCAGATTCGCTGATCAGCATATTATCACAAATGCGTATATCCCCCATTCGTCTTTTTATTACAGCGCTGATCCCTTTCAGCTTTGGCTCGGTTTCTTCGCTTAATCCAATCTCACGCAGCAAAGGAATGACCGTATACGGGATCCCATTATAATTCTTCAGGATCTTGCACGGGATCACCTCGGGCGTTGCGGCAATTCCATCGGCTGTTCTCTCCAGTACCAGTTTTACCAGCACAGTATATTCCGCATCTGCTTCATTTTTTGTATTCAAATGAGAAATAAGATTCCCCATCGAAAACACGATCGGCTTCCCATTCACTTTCTGATACTTCTGAACAACATGAGAATGCGCTCCCAAAAGGATATCATACCCCATTGACGTCAGCTGCTCCGCAATGTCCCTTTGTTTCGGATGGATCTTTTCTGTATATTCCTTGCCCCAATGCGGAAAGCAGACCGTATACTCAGCGCCGCGTTTTTTCATTTCATTCAGAATACGTTTCGCACTCTTTTTGGAATAAGTATTCAGCAGAACTCGTTTTCCCTCGTCTGTAAGATTCTTGTCCATATGATTGTAACCAACAGAAAACGCGGTGAAACCAACCTTAAAACCGCAAATATCAACAATAACAAAACGGTCTTCGAGTTCGTCCCGAAAAGTTCCCGTGCGGATAAATCCATATTCATCCAAAAGATCGGCGGTCTCCAGCAGCCCTCTGACTCCTGCATCGATCGTATGGTTGTTTGCCGTCGTCAGTATATCAAATCCCGTTTCCGAAAGGGCATCAAGAAACTCTGTCGGCGCATTGCAGTAATAGGGTCCGTCGTGCGTCAGGATCTCTCCCCGATGCGGAGCAGACTGGGAGATCGGTGTTTCCAGGTTTCCTATGGCTATATCAGCACTTTGAATGATCGGTGAAATATAATCAAAACAAAGCGAAAAGTCAAATCCGCCCTGTTTTAGTTTATGTGCGGTATACATTTTTTCCAGACAGAGCAGATCTCCCGCTACGATCATCGTAACCCGATCTTTTTTCGCATTGCTGGAAATATAGCACTTTTCTTCATTGTCATAAACGAACCGTCTCTTCATCCGATGGAATTTCAACGTATCCTGAGAAGGCTCTCTATCTGTGATCAGCTCATAGCTCGGCTGCTTATATTCAAATCGGTCCATCTGTGAATAGTATTTCATCATTCCTACTCCTTTGTCCCAAAAAATCCATCTGTCACCGCTTCATTATGTTCTTCGGAATATATTAAGTATACCTTTTTGACCTTGTAAAAGCAATCGCACCGCATATGTTTCATTAAATCAAAACAAAATACCAAATCAATATTCTATCTCTTCTGTCGCTAACCAAAAATTCCGAAACTGTATTTATCACCAACACAAAAAAAAGAACCCGTTTCTGCGGGTTCTTTTTTACTCATCGATCCGAAAAACCGAAAGATGTGCGTTTACCGTCAATTATACGCGAGACGATCCATGTAATACTTGATCTCTGCCTCATCCTTCCATTCGCCGGATGTTGTGAGGTAGATGTTTTCTTCTTTTTCGGAAATCATGAATTCAAGAACTGTATCCTTGATCTCTTCGTAAGGAACTTCGCCTGCTTCTTCTGCGCCGACCATCTGAATGATGTAGTAACCTTCGTCTGTTGCGATCAGACCGGACATATCGCCGACTGCCTTGAGTTCTTCAGCAGCTTCGATAACTTCGTTCGGATAATCTACGCTGCCGACGAAGATACGCAGACCTTCTTCAAGCGCTGTTTCACCGCGCATGGGGTCGCCTTCAGCACAGTATTCTTCGATCGCTGCATTGATGTCTTCCTTAGCTGCTGCGAGCGCTGCTTCTGCAGTTGCCTTGATCGTTTCGAGCTTTTCATCGCGAACTGCTTCTGCGTCTTCCTGTTCTGCGTCAGCGATCGCTGTCTTGGATTCTTCGTCAAGTTCTACGAAAACGTACTTGATGTAACGAACGCCTTCGGGCATGTAGAGCAGGAGACCTTCGTTTTCGAATGTTGTGAAGCTGGAGAGCTGTTCATCGATAACGGACTTCTGGTCTGCGAGCTGCTGATCATAGTATGCCTTGATGTCAGCATCTGTGGGGTTATAGTCCTTCATGAGGAAAGCAATTACGTTATCTGTGATCGCTTCGTTTTCAAGCATCTTCTTGTATGTGCCGTCTGTGCAGCCGTACATATCGAGGAATTCCTGCTTCTTTGCTTCCAGAGCAGCCTGATATTTTTCATCGGATGTGTAATCTTCTTCGAGAACGTTGTTTCCTGCGAGAGTTTCCGCAAGGTTGATCATTGTCTGAACGTCTTCTTCGATCTGAGCCTGCTGTTCAGCAGTGATCATTTCGATGCCGTTTTCTTCACATACCTGCTTGCTGAGCTCCAGGATCACTGCGGATTCCAGAACGCCTTCAAGGTACATTTCATAATAAGTTGCGTAGTCAGCATTGTCTTCCATGATGCCCATGTTGCCGAGATACAGCTTGATCTGACCCGTAACTTCATTTTTCAGAACTTCTTCACCGTTTACTTTCGCTACGACTCT
>JAZRGP010000136.1:0-2404 GCA_045644225.1 Christensenellaceae bacterium
ATACGCGGCGGATCATAGATCCTACGGAGCAGATCAGGATAATCGGGATCATCGAAGGATACGATATCGACGCCTTTTCTGCGGATCAGGTCGATCGAAGTATTGAGCATATCGCGGTTTGCGGAAGAGATCAGCTTTTCCACCGTAGGCGCTCTGAGCCCGATCTTTGCGGAACGGATGAGAGCGGGATCATCAAACAATGCTTCGAAAGAGCCTGCATGAACGAGGAGTTTTTCGATCTGGACATATTTTAAATTTCTGAGCCAGTACCAATAGAGTTTATTCAATGGAAATCACCCCAGTATTTTCTGTCGAGAGAACGGTATTGTATTGCCTCGGCAATGTGCACGGAAGAGATCTCATCGGCACCTGCGAGGTCGGCGATCGTGCGTGCGACCATGAGGATGCGCTTATAGGAACGAGCGCTCAATCCTAGGCGGTCGAATGCCATGCGCAGGAGTTCCTTGCCTGCGGGATCGGGAGTACAGAATTCATCGAAGAGATTGCCCGTAAGCTGCGAATTGCAGTGAACATTCGTTCCTTTATATCTGTTCCGCTGCAGATCGCGGACATGATCGATGCGATCGCGGACAACTGCGGAAGATTCGCCTGCGCTTCTGTCGGTGAGATGCTCATACTGCGGACGAGCGACCTCGATATGGAGGTCGATACGGTCGAGGAGCGGTCCCGAGATCTTTGAGAGATAGCGTGAGATCTGATGCTGCGTACAGCGGCAGCGGTCGGAAGGATCTCCGTAATATCCGCACGGGCAGGGATTCATGGATGCGATCAGCATGAACTTTGCGGGATAGGTCACCTTTGCATTGACACGGGAGATGGAGACGACGCCGTCTTCGATGGGCTGACGGAGCGCCTCGAGGCTTTCACGGGTAAATTCGGGGAGTTCATCGGGGAAAAGCACACCGTTATGCGCCATGCTGACTTCACCGGGTACGGAACGGATGCCGCCGCCCGTGAGAGAAGGCGTGGAAGCAGAGTGGTGCGGACTGCGGAAGGGACGTTTGCCCACGATACCGCCTTTGAGCTCACCGCTGACGGAATGGATCTTCGTAATTTCGAGGGATTCCTCGAAAGATAATGCGGGAAGGATGCCTGCGGCTGCCTTTGCGAGCATGGTCTTGCCGCTTCCGGGAGGACCGATGAGCAGGATGTTATGCGAACCTGCGACAGCGATCTCGAGCGCGCGCTTTGCCTGCTCCTGACCTTTGATCTGTGCGAGATCGACATCTGTTTCACTGAGATCCGCAGGAGCAAAGGGATGCGAGACCGCAGGGAAGATCACGGATTCTTTCTTTAAATGAGAAACGAGTTCCGCAAGATTGCGTACGGGGAGGATGGTAATGCCTTCGACATAAGCGGCTTCAGCGGCATTTTCCGCGGGGATGACTGCGGTCTTAACACCGCGCTCCTTGAGGTCGATGATCATGGAGATCATGCCCTTGACACCGTGGACATCACCGTTTAAGGAAAGTTCACCGATGAAAGCGGCATCGGCAAGCTCGTCAAGCTCGATCTGTCGGGAGACGACAAGGATCGCGACCGCAATAGGAAGATCATAGAGCGGACCTTCTTTGCGCTGATCGGCAGGAGCGAGATTGAGGATGAGACGGCTGTTGGGATAGACGAAGCCGCTGTTTTTGATCGCGGAGCGAACTCTTTCGCGGGATTCCTTGACTGCGGCATCGGGGAGACCGACGAGTTCGTAATGCGGCAGACCGTTGGAAAGATCAGCCTCCACCGTAACGCGGAAGCCTGTAAGTCCGAAGATGCCTGCGCTTTCGATCCTTGCGAGCATTGTGATTCCTCCTGAGTGAGTTGTTTACATTATATTATATCGGCCAAGTACTGAACCACTGCAATGCCTTGCCGTGGGGATAAGATATCGGCGTACCCGTAACGACGGGGTAGAAGAGTGCAAATACGATGCAGATCACGCAGAGATATGCGATAACGGCCTTTAAGCCATGCCTGTGATTTTCGGAAATGTATTTCAGCACATATACGATGCCCATGCAGAAGAAGGGAACGAGCGTAAAGTAATGATAAAGGAACATTTCACGCGTGATCAGCAGATTGGGAGCGAGCTGGCAAACCGCAGCAAGCAGCAGGAAGCCGAGACCGCTCAGCATAAAAGGCTTTTCGGGAGAGCGCTTTCCCGCGATATAAAGGAAAGCCGCAACACCGCTCCACCAGAGGATCGGATTGCCCATGCACCAGATGAGCGCGGTCTCTCCTGCGGGGGAACCCGTCGCGAGGAAGAAGAACACGGGGCGGATGCTGAAAGGCCAGGTCTGCCACTGAGATGCATACGGATGCGGATCCGCAACGAGGAAACCGTGATAATTGAACATATAGCTCTGATTATCGAGGATACCCTTAATAC
>JAZRGP010000137.1:0-2689 GCA_045644225.1 Christensenellaceae bacterium
TCCTTGTAAGCTGCTCCGACTATCACATCTTCAAGAAGATGCGCATGAGCCGTAAGCAGGTCATGGATCTTTATCTTGCATCCGTCAAGGAAGCATTCGCAGCAGGCGTTATCCCGAGATGCCATCTCGAAGATATCACAAGAGCAGACTTCTACGGCTTCGTAGTTCCCTTCGTAAACGAGCTTACAAAGCTCTCCGAAGAAGCGGGCATGCCGCTCAAGATCCGTATGTGCGATACGATGGGCTACGGTATTCCTTACACAGAAGTTGCACTTCCGAGAAGCGTCCCCGGCATCGTTTACGGTCTGCAGCATTATTCCGGTGTTCCGAGTGAATGCCTCGAATGGCACGGTCACAACGATTTCTACAAGGCAGTTGCAAACGGTACTGTCGCATGGCTCTACGGTGCAAGCGCAGTTAACTGCTCTCTGCTCGGTATCGGCGAAAGAACGGGCAACATTCCTCTGGAAGCAATGGTATTCGAATATGCGTCCCTCAGAGGTTCTCTCGACGGCATGGATCCCACGGACATCACAGAGATCGCGAACTACTTCCGCAGAGAAATGGGCTACAAGATTCCGCCGCAGACTCCCTTCGTCGGCAAGAACTTCAACGTTACACGCGCAGGCATCCACGCAGACGGTCTGCTGAAGGACGAAGAGATCTACAACATCTTCGATACAAAGTCAATCCTCAACCGTCCCGCAACGGTCATGGTCAGCAAGACATCCGGCCTCGCAGGTATCGCATACTGGATCAATGCGAACTATGCGCTCTCCGCTGAAGAACAGATCGACAAGCGCGATCCCATGGTCGTTCAGCTCAAGGATTGGATCGACAAGATGTACGAAGACGGCAGACAGACCGTTATTTCCGACAGAGAAATGGAAGCGAAGATCACTGAGCTTTCCGGCGGTAAGATGAAGATGCTGTAAGAGAAGGAGATCGGATATGATTACACATAAAAGCACATCCCTGGCAGACCAGGTTTTCGAAAAACTCGAAAGAGATATCATCTGCGGTAAATACGAGATCGGCGAGACACTCACGGAAATGCGTCTTTCCGAAGAACTCGGCGTAAGCCGTACACCCGTTCGTGAAGCGCTCCGCAGACTTGCACATGAACGCATCGTGAAGGAATCCGGCAAGGGTTCCATCGTCGTTGGCATCACGAAAGATGATATCGTTGATATTTATGACATGAGAATCAAGATCGAGGGTCTCGCAGTGAAAAAGACTGTTCAGAACATGACTCCCGAAAGACTGAAAGAGCTCAAGGATACGCTCGACATGCAGGAATTCTACGTGCTCAAGGATAATCATGAATATCTGAGAAATATGGACAGCCAGTTCCATGAACTGCTCTATACATTCAGCGAAAGCAATACCTTCGACGAAGTACTGAAGCTGCTCCATAAGAAGACGATGAAATACAGAAGAGTTTCTCTCGGCACACCCGACCGTGCTGCTAAGTCTCTCGGCGAGCATAAGGCGATCTTTGCTGCGATCGAAGCAGGCGATGCGGAACTCGCGGCTGAGCTTGCGATCAAGCACATCGAATATGCAAGAGACAATATTATGAAGATAGAGGTAAATGCGTAATGGGACTGACAATTGCACAAAAGATCATCAAGGCACATCTGCTGAGCGGTGAAATGACCGTCGGCAGCGAGATCGGTATCCGCATCGACCAGACCCTCACGCAGGATGCTACAGGTACGATGGCTTACCTCGAGTTTGAGACGATGGGTATTCCGCGCGTACGCACAGAACGCAGCGTTGCTTATATCGACCATAACACGCTTCAGAGCGGCTTTGAGAATGCGGATGACCACAGATTCATCCAGTCCATCGCAAAGAAGCACGGTATTTACTTCTCCCGTCCCGGTAACGGCATCTGCCATCAGGTCCACCTCGAAAGATTCGGTATCCCCGGCAAGACGCTCATCGGCTCCGACAGCCATACGCCCACAGGCGGCGGTATCGGCATGCTTGCGATCGGTGCAGCCGGGCTTGACGTTGCGGTAGCAATGGGCGGCGGTGCATATTACATCACGATGCCGAAAATGTATAAAGTAAACCTCACAGGCAGACTGAATCCCTTCGTCACTGCAAAGGACGTCAGCCTTGAGATCCTGCGCATCCTCTCCGTTAAAGGCGGTGTAGGTGCGATCATCGAATGGGGCGGTGAAGGCGTAAAGACGCTGTCCGTTCCCGAAAGAGCGACTATCACAAATATGGGTACAGAGCTCGGCGCGACGACATCCATCTTCCCGTCCGACGAAGTCACAAAGGCATTCCTCGAGGCAGAGGGCAGAGGAGAGGACTATGTTGCTCTCGCGAGCGATGCTGACGCGGTATATGATAGAATCATCGACATCAACCTCTCTGAGCTGAAGCCGCTGATCGCATGCCCGCACAGCCCCGACAATATCGTAACTGTAGAAAGCCTCAAGGGTACAAAGGTAGATCAGGTCTGCATCGGCAGCTGCACAAACTCTTCTCTTGCAGATATGCTGAAGGTCGCAGCGCTCTTAAAGGGCAAGACCATTGATCCTTCCGTCAGCCTTTCCATCTCTCCCGGCTCCAAGCAGGTACTCACGATGCTCGCAGACTGCGGAGCGCTCTCCGACATTCTCGCAAGCGGTGCAAGACTGCTGGAATGTGCATGCGGTCCCTGCATCGGCAT
>JAZRGP010000138.1:0-2052 GCA_045644225.1 Christensenellaceae bacterium
GCAGCTTCCCGATGAACAGCTCGGAGCAGGAGAATATATGATCATTTATCTTTCGGGCAAGGATAAGGGTCATCATGCGAGCTTTGGGATCGGTACAGGAGAACCTGTGATGCTTACAAATTATGCGGAACTGACATCGCAGACGATTGATATCCCTGAGGAGAGCCGTCTTGATAACATCTCTTACGGACAGCAGGATGGAAAGTGGCTGTATTTCGGCAAGGGAACTCCCGGCAGAGAAAACACCGTTCACGGCAGTGAAACCATCACAAATGTAGAAAAAGTCGACCGCATGAGCCTTTGGATCACAGAGGTCTCTGCAGCCGGCAAGGCAAGATCAAATGAAAAAGACTGGATCGAATTGTACAACGGCGGTGATACCGCCGTTGATCTTTCCGGCTGGTATCTGAGCGACGATAATGATGATCCGCGCAAATATGCGCTTTCGGGCAGGATCGAAGCAAAGCAGTACCTCGTAGTCAGCGCGAGCGGCAACTCCGCAGAGCAGAGCGCAGGTACAGCGACCTTCGGCATCTCTCCCTCGGGAGAAGAGCTGATCCTGACGGATCCGCACGGAAGTGCTGTGGATCATTTTGCGACAGGTGCGCTTCGTGCGGGAGAGACCAGCGGCCGCGCGGCAGGAGATTTTTCCGGAGAGCGCGTTTTTTTTGATGTTCCGACCAAAGGTGTGGAAAACGGAACTCCCATCGGTCCGCAGATCGCTGCTCCGCAGTTTTCTGTAGACGGCGGATTTTATCCCGATGGCGTTACGGTGGAACTCTCTGCGGACGGTGATATCTATTACACGACAGACGGCAGCGAGCCTACGATCGAATCTCAGAAATACACTGAGCCGCTGAAGATCACGAAGAACACGCCTGTTTCCGCGATCGCGGTAAAAGCAGGTCATTTATCCAGCGATCCTGCAGTCGGTACATATATTATAGAAGAAGTTCCGAACATCCCCACGGTTTGCATCTCCATCGATGATGAGGATTTCAGCAGTCTGTATACGGTAAAATTCTATACGGGTGAAAACGGAAAAAACTATGTAGCGAAGAATATTCAGGAGATCGAGCGCCGCTGCAACATCGAATATTATGAAAACGACGGTAAGCTTGGCGTATCCTTCCCCTGCGGCATCCGCGTAACGGGCAATGGTACGCGTGTATACAACCAGAAATCCCTTGCACTGTTCGCTCGCGCGGGATACGGTCAGTCCAGCATCGCATATCCCTTCTTTGAAGGCGGCCCTGTATCGGAATATCAGTCGCTCGTACTGCGCAATGCAGGTCAGAACCGCGATGAATCCCGTATGGCAGACGTGCTCGCGAGCAATCTCTTCCAGGGCATGAATCTGGATGCGGCTTATTCGAAGTTTGTAGTTGTATATCTGAACGGCGAGTATTTCGGTATTTACGACCTGAAAGAAAAGATCAACGAAAGCTATTTTGCGTCCTATTACGGCGTTGATGAGGAAAGCGTAAACGTTATCCGCCGCAACAATACCGCGATCGCAGGTACAAATGCGAAAGAGCAGGTCAAGGAGGTTTACTCCTATGCGCAGCGCTGGTCTACATCGAATGACGAGACTTTCAAGAAGTTTACGGAATACGTGGATCAGTATGCGTGGATCGACTATATCATCGCGCGTTCGTATTGCGGTGACTCGGATATCTTCAACCAGAAGCTCTGGAATACGAGCGACTATCAGGTGAAGTGGCGCCCGATCTTTTTTGACTGCGACTTCTCCCTTGTGGGGCAGAGCAGTACCTTGGGGATTTATTTCAAGAGCGCAGGACATCCGTCTCCCGACGGCACGATCACCAATATGCACATCGGCACAGCACTGAAGCGCAACGAAGCATGGCGCGATATGCTGGTGAAGCGGTATGCAGAGGTTCTGGAATGGGTACCCGAACGGTCGTTAGAGCTGTTTGACGAATACTATGCACAGCTTGAACCCGAAATGGCACGTCATATCAAGCGCTGGAACACACACAGCAGCTTGAATGAATGGAAGAGCGAGGCGCAGGCGCAGAGAAAGGTCCT
>JAZRGP010000139.1:0-5257 GCA_045644225.1 Christensenellaceae bacterium
TAAGTTACGCTGTAGTTGCCGGGATCGCAGACAAAGAAGATGTCATCGCCGCGAACGGACTCTTTAACCAAACCTTTTGCATCGCCGCTCTGGAAACGGGGACAAGCACAATCAATAATAAAAGTATCTCTTTCGATGCCGACTTCCTTTGCCCATGCTTTCAGATGACCGTCGATGAGGTTTGTCAGTTCTTCTGCACCGGGGCATGCGATCAGTCTCAGATGAGCTACCTGTGTAGCAGGATTAAAGAATTCAGAAGGCTTAATAGCGTTTTTAGACATGTTACTCTCTCCTCTGGTAAAATTATTACAATTTGATATTCAGATCATGATATGAGATGCTTCTCTCATCCGACATACACTATGATTATAACACAGCTTCCCAGGAATGGCTATATCGTATGCCGAAAAATAAAGAATTTTGGCAGCATTTTATTCGAATTGATCCAACTTGATATACATCTGCCCAAGAATTACTATTTTTCATAATTGCCGCGATTCTTTAAAAATTTATTGTTTTTATGAATTTTCCGAAAAACGGGAACTTTTTCGCCGTCTGATTCGTCTAAATAATGAAGACATTTTTAAGGAGAGGTCTCTTTATGAAAAAAACAGCAATTCTGATCGTTCTGATCCTTTTTATCACAGCATCCCTTGCCGCCTGCGCTAAGGATGCTCCCACGGAAAGCGATATCCCCTCGCCGCGTCCCGCAGAATCCGAAATTCCCGAGGAGACTGTCCCCGCATCCCTTCCGCAGCTCGATGGGATCACTGCCGAAGATATCGCATATATCTCCCGATTCAATGATTCTCAGAATCCCGACGGACCGACAGATGTTTTCGCAGGCGATCGGGAAGTCTCCGAGATCTTTTCCACATTGCAAGATCTCCATCCGCTCGAGGAAGTTGGTCTCGAAGATGAGGTTCCCGGCGGATTTGCGCAGTATGAGCTGCATCTCTTTGACGGCAGAACGATCATCATCGCATTCCACGTCAATACCGTCATGATCGGCGAAACATACTATTCCTATGAAACTCCGAGAATACTGCCCGAGCGGCAGGTCCTCCTCATAACAGAGCAGGATTCCTATCCGCTCGATGCCGAAACCGTTTCATACATCGCATTCAACAACACCGACCGCGAGCTCGCGATCCAGCATATCCCTCGCTTGGAACGTCTGACGGCAGACGGCTGGGAGCAGATCGAATTCGGGGATATCGGCTTCTGCGGCACGCCCGATCCCTTCCCCACAACAAGGGTCGGCGGTTCCTTTGACCTCAGCTGGTTTGAAGGGATCTCCGCAGGGACATATCGGCTGTCGCTCTATTATTTCGACAGCGGAGAGGAACTGCTCATCAGCACGATATTTGAGCTGGCATGACCTATACAGCTAGGACAAAAACCGAACGATCGTTTATTTGACCGTTCGGTTTTGTTTTTTGTATTGTTTGCAATATTGTGATCACTTCTGCTGCGATGCACCGCAGTCCGCGCAGCATCCGCTGCAGCCGGAGCAGCTGCATCCGCAGGAGGGTTTGCCGTTTTTCCTGGCACGGACCATGGAGCCGACGATGGCTGCGATCACTGCGACCAATGCCGCACTGATGAGGACCGTTGCCCAGTTATTCTGAATCCATAATAACATTTGGATACCTCCTCTTTTGGCTTACTTCGCTGCGTTCTTGTTGCGGCGGAAGAGCATATAGAGCAGGAATACGACCAGCACGAGCGCTGCGACCGTACCCACGAGGTTTGCAGAGCCGCTGAAGAACATGCCGAGCTGATATACGATCAGGGATACCGCATATGCGAATACCGTCATATAACCGATCGCGAACCATGTCCACTTTGCGCTGTTCATTTCACGCTTGATCGCACCCATTGCCGCAAAGCAGGGAGCGCAGAGCAGGTTGAAGATCATGAAGGAGAAGCCTGCGATCTGATTGCCGCCGAAGAACACGATCGCCGCATCCGTATTCGCCATAGAAGAAAGCGTACCGAATACACCGACGACTTCCTCTTTCGCGACAAGACCGAGGATGGTCGCAACGGCAGACTGCCAGTTGCCGAAGCCGAGGGGCTTGAAGATGAATGCGATAACCGAGCCGATCACATTCAGGATAGAAGCTTCGTCACCCGTGATATAATGGAAACCGCCGACAAAGGAGAAGGAGTTCAGCAGCCAGATGATGACACTCGCAAGAAGGATGACCGTACCTGCGCGCTTGATGAAGTCCCAGCCGCGGTCGCCTGTCGTACGCAGAACGTTGCTTGCCTGCGGAGCATGGTATGCGGGAAGCTCCATTACGAAGGGAGCAGGCTCACCGGCGAAGGGCTTGGTCTTCTTGAGGATGATGCCCGAGAGGATGACCGCCATTACACCAATGAAATATGCGGAAGTTGCGATCCATGCGCTGCCCCCGAAGAGTGCCGATGCAATCATGCCGACGATGGGCATCTTCGCACCGCAGGGGATAAAGCAGGTCGTCATGATTGTCATTCTGCGGTCACGTTCGCTCTCGATGGTTCTCGAAGCCATTACACCGGGAACACCGCAGCCCGAGCCGATCAGCATGGGGATGAAACTCTTGCCCGAGAGACCGAACTTACGGAAGAGACGGTCCATGATAAACGCAACACGGGACATATAGCCGACGTCTTCCAGAATGGAGAGCAGCAGGAAGAGGATGAGCATCTGCGGAACAAATCCGAGTACCGCACCGACACCGCCGACGATGCCGTCCGCAACGAGGTTCACGAGCCACGGAGCGCAGCCGAGGCTTTCCATGCCTGCCGTTACGCCGGGGATGATCCATTCGCCAAAGAGCGTATCGTTCATGAAGCCGACCGTCCAGTCGCCGATCGTGCCGATGGAGAGCGTGTATACCGCCCACATGATGAGTGCGAAGATGGGCAGCGCGAGGAATCTGTTCGTCAGAATGCGGTCGATCTTTGCGGATGTCGAGAGACGGTCCGCATGCTTCTTTGTATAGCACTTCTTCATCAGACGTTCGATGAATTCGTAGCGTTCGTTTGTGATGATGCTTTCCGCATCGTCGTCGAATTCCGTCTCGACCTTGCGGATATCCTTCTCGATATGTTCGCGGACGTCCGCGGGGATCTTAAGCTGTTCAAGAACTTTCTCATCGCGTTCGAAGATCTTGATGGAGAACCATCTCTGCTTCGCTTCGGAGAGGTGATGGACGGTCGCTTCCTCGATATGCGCAAGTGCATGCTCGACGAGACCTGCGAAGCCGTACTGAGGCGTCTTTCTGCCGATAGAGACCGCAGCAATGGCAGCCTCTGCAGCCTCCTGAATGCCCGTTCCCTTGAGCGCAGAGATCTCGACGACTCTGCAGCCGAGACCCTCGGAGAGCTTTTCGAAATCGATCATATCACCTTTTTTCTGGACGATATCCATCATGTTGATCGCAACAACGACGGGGATGCCGAGCTCCGAAAGCTGCGTTGTCAGATAGAGGTTTCTCTCGAGGTTCGTGCCGTCGACGATGTTGAGGATAACATCGGGAGCATCCTCCAGCAGATATTCTCTGGCAACGACCTCCTCCATCGTATACGGAGAGAGCGAGTAGATGCCGGGAAGGTCTGTGACGATGATATCATCGTGCTTCTTCATCTTGCCTTCCTTTTTCTCGACAGTTACGCCGGGCCAGTTGCCGACATACTGGTTAGAGCCTGTCAACGCGTTAAACAGAGTTGTCTTGCCGCAGTTGGGGTTGCCCGCAAGGGCGATCTTTAAACCCATATCCATTTCCTTTCTTTCTGTCGATTAGCCTTTGCTAACCGAGTCTCTTGAAAAAATGAGGTTGCCCTCATTTTGCTTTTATATAACGATCATTCTACCTCGATCATCGCCGCATCGACCTTGCGGAGCGAAAGCTCATAGCCGCGGACGGTCAGCTCCAGCGGATCACCCAGCGGAGCGACTTTGCGGAGCGTTACCGCAACACCCTTGGTGATACCCATATCCATGATCCTGCGCTTAACGGCGCCTTCGCCATGGAGCTTAACTACCTTTACGGTAGAACCGATCTTTGCATCTCTCAGCGTATTCATGCTGTATCCTCCTTAAATGCCCATGCACACCCCGCGGATGATTAGCATAGGCTAACTGCTTTCGGAAAAATAAGTTAGCTTTCGCTAACTATGCATATTATATCCGCATGTGAAACCGTTGTCAATCATTTTTTGCAGTTTTTTCACATTTCCCGACAGGCTTTTTTACGATATTGAAAGCATTTTTATTTTGTGGTAAAATAAAGCTGTATAATGCAAAAGGAGCTTTTTTCATGTCATTACAAGAATCCGGCGAAATGTATCTGGAGACCATTCTCGTCTTATCCCATAAAAAAAGCGCCGTCCGCTCCATCGATATCTGCGAGCACATGGGGTATTCCAAGCCCAGTGTATCCAGAGCCGTAGGTCTGCTGAAAAACGGCGGCTATATCGTCATCGACCGGGACGGTCACATCACGCTCACCGATCAGGGCAGAGAGGTCGCGCAGAAGATCTACGACCGCCACCGCATCCTGTCGGAATTCCTCGTCAAGATCGGCGTCGATCCCGCGGTAGCTGCGGAGGATGCCTGCAAGATGGAGCACGCGATCAGCGACGAGACCTATCTCGCAATCAAAAAACATATCGCAGAATAATGCAAAAGACCCTCAGCAAAGGGTCTTTTTTCATTTAAAAATATGCATCTATGCCATCGGCGATCGAGGTGATCAGTCTCTGCTGATAATCATCCTCTGCCAGCTTCGCCTCTTCCTGCGCATTCGAGAGAAATCCGCACTCCACCAGCACACACGGCGCACCGCCCGAGCGCACGATATAGAAATCTCCGACGGCATGCGTCCGCGGCGACGGTGGCTGCAACTCCTCATTCAGCTCCCGCTGGATCAACTCCGCAAGCTTCTCTCCATAAGCCGAACCCGATGCGTGGAACACCTGCGGTCCGCTGACAGAGGCATCTTCTTCATAAAAATTCTGATGGATGCTGACCGTAATATCCTGACCGCTGTCCGTGAGCATTCTGCGGCGCGCTTCCATATCCGCATCCTTGTCCTCCGCGATCTGGTCATGATCCGTGCGCGTCATCGCAACGAGATAGCCGCGGCGCTCAAGCTCCGCCTTCAGTTTTTCTGCAATTTCCAGATTGAGTTCTTCCTCGACCGTGCCGTTTACTCCCGTCGCACCGCCGTCGGGCTGCCCGTGACCTGCGTCGATGACGACCGCC
>JAZRGP010000140.1:0-2927 GCA_045644225.1 Christensenellaceae bacterium
ACTTTCTGCGAGGTCCCGACATAGGTCTCTTTGAGCCTTTCGATCTCTTTTTGCGTATCCTGCTGCTTTTTAACGACTTTCGCGTATCGTTCATCACTGACCAGTCCGACCCGGTGGCCGTGATGGGAGAGGCGAAGGTCCCCGGTATCCTGCCGCAGCAGCAGGCGGTATTCCGCACGGCTGGTCATCATCCGGTAAGGCTCGAGCGTCTCCTTCGTGAGAAGATCGTCGATCAGAACCCCCAGATATCCTTCGGAACGGTCCAAAATGACCGGCTCCTGTCCTTTGATCTTCATTGCGGCGTTGATCCCGGCGATAATACCCTGCGCGGCCGCTTCCTCATACCCGGAACTGCCGTTTGACTGGCCCGCGCTGAAAAAGCCCCTGATATTCTTAAATTCAAGAGAGGCGTCGAGCTGGACCGGATCGATGCAGTCGTATTCGATCGCATATGCGGGACGCATGAATCGGCAGTTTTCCAGACCTGCGACCGTGCGGTAAAGCGCGATCTGCACTTCTTCGGGAAGGCTGGAGCTCATGCCCTGAACGTAGATCTCGTTTGTATTGAGACCTTCGGGCTCGAGGAAGAGCTGGTGACGCTCTTTATCGGGGAACTTAACGACCTTATCCTCGATGGAAGGGCAGTAACGCGGACCGATGCCGTTGATCTGACCGCTGAAGAGCGGGCTTCTGTGCAGATTCTGACGGATGATCTCGTGTGTGCGTTCGTTTGTATAAGTAAGATAGCAGGGAGTCTGCTCTCTGTTGATCCTGCCGGAAAGGAAGGAGAAGGGCAGGCTGTCATCGCCGTATTCGGGAATGGTTTTGGAGAAGTCGATGCTGCGCTTGTCGATACGTGCGGGAGTGCCAGTCTTGAAGCGCATCAGCTTGATGCCGAGGTCACGCATGGATGCGGAGAGGTGGTTCGCACCCATCAGTCCCGAAGGACCGCTCTCGATGGAGTATTCACCCGTGATGCATCTGCCTTTGAGATAAACACCCGTGCAGAGGACGACCGCACCTGCCGTGATCTTCGCGCCGCAAGCCGTAATAACTGCGGATATGCGCGCGTTTTTCTCCTCAAGTGCGACGATCTCGCCCTGACGGACTTCGAGATTATCGGTATTCTCCAGCACCTGCTTCATGTGTGCCTGATAAGCCTTTTTATCAGCCTGCGCACGCAAAGAATGAACCGCGGGACCTTTGCCCGTGTTCAGTGTTTTGATCTGGATATAAGTTGCGTCGATGGTCAGCGCCATCTGTCCGCCCAGCGCATCGACCTCGCGAACGAGATGACCCTTTGCCGTGCCGCCGATCGCAGGGTTGCACGCCATCAGCGCGATCCCGTCGAGGTTCAGCGTCAGGAGCAGGGTATGCTTGCCCATGCGTGCTGCCGCAAGCGCCGCCTCGCATCCCGCGTGACCTGCGCCGACGACCACAACGTCGTAATGTCCGCCGTCATATAATGTAAGCATAGTTTATCCTCATTTCCCCAAACAGAATTTTTCAAAGATGCGGTCGATGATGTCCTCGGTAAGGCTCATGCCCGTGATCTCGCCAAGCGCATGCCATGCATCGTTGAGATCGATGGATACGCAGTCGAGGTCGATGCCGTCTGCGAGTGCATCGTATGCATCGCGCAGCGCACGCACTGCCTTGCTGAGCGAGAATTTATGGCGGGAGTTCGTGATGACGACGCCCTCCATCAGCTGATGATCCATGTTTACCGCATCGAACACCGCATCCAGCAGCTCTTCCACGCCCTTGCCGCTCTTAGCGGAGATGCTGATGGGCGCCTGACCGAAGGCTTCTTCGACCTGCTGCTCTGTGGTCTGTTCAATATCCGTTTTATTGCGCACGATGATATAGGGCTTATCCTGTATCGTCGCGAAAATTTCCTTGTCTTCTTCCGTGATGGGCTCGGAGCCGTCCAGCACGAACAGCACGAGCGTCGCTTCTTCGACGGTGCTGCGGGAACGCTCAACGCCGATGCGCTCGACCTCATCCTGTGCCTCGCGGATACCTGCCGTATCCGTGAACTTCACGGGAACGGAGCGGAGGTCATAGTATTCCGAGATGACGTCACGGGTCGTGCCTGCGATGCTTGTTACGATCGCGCGGTCTTCGCCGAGGATGGCATTCAGCAGGCTGGATTTGCCGACGTTGGGTCTGCCTGCGATGGCGATGGAGAGACCTTCACGCAGTAATTTGCCCTTTTCATAGCTTGTTTCCAGCTTTTCCGCTTCTTCGCAGACTTTCTTGAGGTTGGGCAGCTGCGCTTCGGCAAGGCTCTGCTCGATCTCTTCCTCGGGATATTCCACACCTGCCTCGATCGCCGCGATAACATCCGTCAGCTGATCCTGCAGGCTGATGATCTTGTTTTTGATGTCGCCGCGCAGATGCGTTGCGGAGATCTTAGCGCCTTTTTCCGAGAGCGCCCCGATCATCTCCTGCACAGCCTCTGCCTGCGTGATATCCATCTTGCCGTTTAAGAAAGCCCTTTTGGAGAATTCACCCGGCAGCGCAGGACGGACACCGTTTTTCAAAAGTGCACCGATGGTGAGCTGCGCCGCCATTCTGCCGCCGTGACACTGGATCTCGCAGACATCCTCGCCTGTATAGGAGAAAGGCGCGGGGAAGTATACCCCGAGCGCGGTGTCGATCAGCTCGCCGCCGTCACGCACCTCTCCGAGATACATCTTTCTCGCTTCGTATACATCTGTTTTTTTGAAGAATACTTTCTCCAGCGCCTGCTTCGCATCGGGTCCGCTGATGCGGATGATGGCAATGCCGCCGTCGCCTGCCGCAGTAGACGGTGCGCAGATGGTATCATAAAGCATAAAATTGCCTCCAATGAAAAAGAGCTGTTTTTACCCAGCTCTTTGAAGTGTCAAAAGTTTCCGCTCCCGCGGGGCTTAAACCTTTTT
>JAZRGP010000141.1:0-1261 GCA_045644225.1 Christensenellaceae bacterium
AGAAGAAGTCCAACCGCGTTGCCGAGCTTAACAGCCACGTCTGGGATTCCTGGACGGATGAACAGGGTACGATCGGCAAGGCATACGGATATCAGCTGGGCATCAAGCATAAATATCCCGAGGGAGAGTTCGACCAGGTCGACCGCGTGCTCTATGACCTGAAGCACAACCCCGCTTCCAGACGCATCCTCACGAATATCTATGTGCATCAGGATCTTTCCGAGATGAATCTCTATCCCTGCGCATATTCCATGACGTTCAATGTCACGGGAAATAAACTGAACGCGATCCTCAATCAGCGTTCGCAGGATATGCTCGCCGCAAACAACTGGAACGTCCTCCAGTATGCTTCTCTTGTATATATGTTTGCGATGGTCAGCGGCTTCGAACCCGGCGAATTTGTCCATGTCATCGCCGATGCGCATATCTACGACCGCCACGTTCCCATCATCGAAGAGCTCATCAAGGCAGAGGCGCATCCCGCTCCCAAGCTCACGATCGACCGCGTAGACGATTTCTATCAGTTTACCCCCGAGCATTTCCATCTTGAGGACTACGTCTTCAACCCCGGCAGCATCCGCTTCCCCGTGGCTATTTAAGGAGTACCGATCAATATGAAAGCAATCGCAGCCATCGATCTCAATTACGGGATCGGCAAAGATAACGACCTCCTCGTGAGTATTCCCGAGGACATGAAGCGCTTCCGCAGGATCACAACGGGCAAGACCGTTGTCATGGGCAACAGCACACTCAAGTCCTTCCCCGGCGGCAAGCCCCTCCCCAATCGCGAAAACATCGTCTTCACACGCAGCGAACAGCCTCCGAAGGAAGGTGTGACCTATGTCCATTCCATCCCCGAGCTGCTGGAGCTGCTGAAGGATAAGAATACGGATGACGTCTATGTCATCGGTGGCGGCATGATCTATTCCCTGCTCCTGCCCTATTGCGACGAACTGAACCTCACCATCGTGGAGCACAGCTTCGATGCAACGGTGTTCTTCCCCGACTTCCGCGCAGACGGAAACTGGGAACTCGCAGGCACTTCCCAGACCTTCACACACGACCTCATCAAATACCGCTTCGAGGATTATCGCAGGATAAAATAATGTCTTCGACGCCTCAAACCTTTATGAAAAAAGGTTTGAAAATCCAATAACTTCTTGTGCGCTGACTGCTTTGCAGCCTCCGTGTTTTATTATGCACAGAAAAGATCGTTCTGCAATGCCTACTCCTTCCCCACCAATAAAAAAAGACGACCGCA
>JAZRGP010000142.1:0-4665 GCA_045644225.1 Christensenellaceae bacterium
AACATCGCCCTGCAGACCAATGACGTGGTGGAGATGATCACCGCCGGTGCCGGCGGCTACGGCCCCGTTTCCGAGCGCGATCCCGAACTGCTGCGCCGCGAACTGCGGGAGGGCATCATTGACGAAGCCTGGCTGGAAGCAGCCGGCGTAAAACTGGACTGATGTTTTTACCCCGTGACTGGGGCAGAAACTTTGGAAAAATCGCATATCCCGATCAAATCATAAAGGAGAAAAGAAAATGAACGAAAACAAGAAAATGGTCAGTTTCCCGATCGCGATTCTGACACTGGTCGTTGTAGCGGCTATCATGTCCGTTGGCTTGGCTATTATTAAGCTGAACACCATGGTTACATTTATCCTTACCTTCCTCGCAGTATGCATCATCGCTGTCTGCGTCGGCACAAAGCTTGGCGATCTGGAAGGCATGATCATGGCTGGTTTCAAGAAGACAGCTCAGGCTTGTATGATCTTCATCGCTGTTGGTATGGTTGTAGGTAGCTGGATCATCTCCGGTATCGTTCCCTCCATCATCTACTACGGTCTGAAGCTCTTCACACCCTCCTCCTTCCTGGCTCTCGGCTTCATCGTTTGCTGCGTAGTATCCTTCTTCACAGGCTCCTCCTATGCTGCTCTCGGTACAATGGGTATCGCATTCATGACGATCGGTCTTGGTATGGGTATCAACCCCGCTCTCGTTGCTGGTATGTCCATCTCCGGTGCTGTATTCGGCGATAAGATGTCTCCCTTCTCCGATACAACAAACATGGCTCCCGCAGCTGCAGGTACAGACGTATTCACACACATCAAGTCCATGTTCTGGACAGTTATCCCTGCGTTTGTGATCTCTCTGGTTCTTTACTTCATTCTCGGTCTGCGTTACAACACAACAACTCCCGAAGCTATGCAGGCTCTTAATGACATCATGGATACACTGAAGGCTAACTTCACGATCTCTCCCTTCCTGCTGATCGTTCCCGTTCTTACGATCATCCTTGTTGTTAAGAAGGTTCCCGCAACTCTTGCTCTTCTGATCGGTTCTCTGATGGGTGTTATCTGCGCTCTTATCGCACAGCCCCAGTTCGAGTTCACACAGGTTCTCACATCTCTTGCATCCGGTTTCAGCGGCGAATTCGAAGTTGAAGCTGTTGGCAAGCTCCTGAACCGTGGTGGTATCTCCGCTATGACTTCCACGATCATCTACACGATCTTCGCTATCGAACTCGGCGAAATCATGTATCAGCTCGGCGTTCTCACAGTTCTTCTCGACAAGATCCGCGACAGACTGGAAAAGCCCTGCAATCTCATCATCGCTACTCTCCTCTCCTGCCTTGGTACAGTTATGCTGACAACTTCTCAGTACATGGCTATCCTTCTTCCCGGTGAAGTATTCCAGGATTCCTACAAGAAGGCAAACGTTGCACCCGAAATTCTTTCCAGATCTCTGGAAGACAGTGGTACGCTGTTCGCATTCCTTGTACCGTGGTCCGCAGCAGCTATCTATTCCACAGGTGTACTGGGCGTATCTACGATTGAATATCTGCCCTTCGCATTCCTGCCGCTGATCTGCCCCATCGTTGCTGTTATTTGCGCTATCACAGGTATCGGCGTTCACGACAGAGATGGCAACAGCCTCCGCGGCAAGACACTGAAGCGCGTTGCTGCTCCTGCTGCTGAAGCAACAGAAGAGGCATAATTACCAATCGAAAGGAACAATAAAAGGAACTCACTATGATTTTTGGTGTTCTGAAAGACATTAAAGAGGGCGAAAACAGAGTTATCTGTACGCCCGTAGAAGTTGCCTCTATCGTGGCTGCGGGTCATACAGTTCTCGTAGAAACAGGCGCAGGCGCTGGATCGGGCTTCCCCGATGAAAAATACGCTGCTGTTGGCGCGAAGATCTGCGACACCGCAAAGGAACTGTGGGATACATGTGATTTTCTGGCAAAGGTCAAGGAGATCGATCCTTCTGAGTTTGGTTACCTGAAGGAAGGTCAGATGATCTACTGCTGCATCCATCCCGCAGGTCATCCCGAAGAGGTCCAGGCGATTCTGGACAGCAAGTGCATTGCGATTACTGCTGAGGACAGCCACAGATACGGCTCTCCCAACTGCGAAGCTGCAGGCAAGCAGGGCGCACTGTTCGGTCTGGAATCCATGCTGACCATCAATGGCGGCAAGGGTAAGTTTGTAAGCGGTTTTGCCGGTGCTCCCGGTATGAACGTTCTGATTCTGGGCGGCGGTACAGTCGGTCAGGGTGCGCTCTCCATTCTGCATGCGCTCGGCGCAAATGTAACAGTAATGGATATCAACCCCGGTCTGCTGCGTGAGCTGGGCTATCAGTACAACGGTAAGATCAACACGATGTACTGCACTCAGGAAACCATCGCAACAGTGCTGCCTCAGACGGATATGGTTCTGAACTGCGTTAAGTGGCCCAAGCAGCGCAAGGATTTCCTGATCACGAAGGAAATGCTGAAGCTGATGGAACCCGGCTCCGTTCTCGTTGATATCTCCAACGACGATCCCGGCGCGATCGAATCCAGCCACGAAACGCATCATGACGATCCTCGTTATGTTGTCAATGGCATTGTGCATTACTGCGTATCCAATATCCCCGGTGCGGTTGCTCACTCTACATCTGTGGCACTCGCGGGTGAGACGCTGCCCCTGCTGCTGAACATCCTGAACAACGGTTTGGCAGAGGCTTGTGTCCGTGACGGCTTTATCCGCCGCTCTCTGTCAGCCTATAAGGCTTATTTGACCCATGAGGAGACCTCCGCTATTCAGGGCCGTCCGTGGATCAAGCCCGAGGACGTTCTTGAAATTGCAGACCGTAAGCTGGATCCGGCACCGCCTGCAACAACTACCAGAAGTACCAATTTTATTACTTGCTGTAAATAAGACTTATCAAGACGGCAGCGGAAGATGCTTCCGCTGTCGTTTATTTTTATCTCGGAAAGATGGTGAAATCCATGTGTGATCGTAATTATCCGATTATGGATGTTAATCTGGATGCCATACGCACAAATGCACAGGTTTTGTGCGGACTTTGTGCCGATAACGGCATTTCGGTGGCAGGCGTCATTAAGTTTTCTGATGCTGATCTGCAGGTTGCAAAGGCCTATCGGGACGGTGGCTGTGCGCAGCTGGGCGTTTCCCGAGCAGTACATCTGCAGGCGCTGAAGGAGACCTTCCCCAATACAGAAACTCTGCTGACCCGCAGCCCAACTCGAGGCGATCTTGAGGCATGCGCGCGGTTTGCGGACCTGAGCCTTCATGCCGATCCGAACGTGCTGAAAGCGCTGAATGATGAAGCGGCAAAATGGGGAACCTGTCCCGGTATCATCCTGATGCTGGATGTGGGCGATCTGCGGGAAGGTGTGGATAACATTCCGGAACTCGTGGAGCTGGCTGAGCTGTGCGAACAGCTGCCGAATCTGCGCCTGCGCGGTGTCGGCGCAAACCATGCCTGCATGAACGGCATACTCCCTACCTTCGAAAACCTTTCCTTCCTTGTGGAAGGTGCGGAAGCTGTCGAAGCGGCGATCGGACGCAAGCTGGATATCATTTCGGGTGGCAGCTCGATCAATTTGCTGCTGCTGCGTGACGGAGTCAATGGGATGCCGCCTCGGATCAACCATCTGCGGATCGGCGGATCCATCGCAAACCCCATGAACATCCGCATGAATCGCGGAGTATCTTTCCCCGGGATGCGCGAAGATACCGTTCTTCTGACCGCTGAGATCGTGGAGATCCACGAGAAAGATTCCGTACCCAAGGGTCAGTCTACAAAGAACTGGGCAGGCGAATCGGTTACCCGTGTAGATAAAGGCCGCCGCATGCGGGCAATACTCGCACTGGGCAGTCAGGATGTGGGCGATTCCTCCTCGCTGCTGCCCGTTGACGACGGTATTGAGGTAGTTGGCTGCAGCAGCGACCATACGATCGTGGATGTTACGGATTCCGAAAAAACATGGAGATCCGGCGATACGCTGACGTTCAAGCCCCGCTATGCCAATATGCTCTATGCCTTCAGCGGCAAGCATGTCCATGTTGCATATCAATACGATCCGAAAACAGAAGCCGACAGCTGAAGATCCTCTAATTATCGATCCCGAAGCAAACAAAAATCCCATACGTTGTATGGGATTTTTTGATTTTCGTAATTATGGATGATCCACCCGATCACCTTAACTCTCAGCACGGTCTTGTAGAGTGAATCGATACATGATATAATTACATTAAGTAAAGCAGAGGAGTTCTGTCGCGCTTATTCCGTAAACCAGAGGCTGTTGCGCAGACCGCCGACGCGGTCCTCGACCTCTTTGATCTTGCCGCTGAGCTGCGTCTGATCGTTCTCGACGCGGTCGTAGTTGATATTAACGGGAGAAAAGCGCTTGAACCAACTCGGCGGAACGCTCTGATACTGCTTGAATGTGCGGTTGAAATGGCTGACATTTCGGAAGCCGACGAGCGAGCAGATGTAGGAGATCTCCTTATCTGTATAGGTGAGATATTCCGCTGCCTTATGGATGCGGACACTGTTGAGATAGTCGTTGATGGTGATGCCGCAGTCATTCTTGAAAAGCGTGCACATATAGCTCTTGTTGCAGCCGAGGGCATCTGCGATGTCGTCGAGCATGATCGGCTCCTGATAATGTTTGT
>JAZRGP010000143.1:0-6482 GCA_045644225.1 Christensenellaceae bacterium
CGACTTTAGTATCTGCCTGCTGAAACATACCAAAAACCAATAATTCAGATTTTTTCCGACTGTCCCATAGGGCAGTCTTTTTTTTGCAAAATTCTCCTTATCACACCCCATTGCATTTTACCATACGATATACAGTAGCGAAAAAAGGAGGCGGAGAAGATGAGCATCATCGTTTCGGCAGAAAATGTCACAATGAAATATCAGACGAAACAATCCGAGATCGAAGCGATCCGCAATATCAGCTTCGACGTAAAGAAAGGTGATTTTGTCAGCATCGTCGGCCCCTCAGCCTGCGGTAAAAGCACCCTGCTCACCCTCATCTCAGGGCTTCTCCCCTGCTCCGGCGGAAGCATCACCGTCTCTGGCAGAAAAGTCGAAGGACCTTCGGATAACATCGGCTACATGCTGCAGAACGATCAGCTTTTCGGCTGGCGGACCATCCTCGGGAATATCCTGCTCGGTCCCGAGATCCGCGGGCATATCACCGACGCAGACCGTTCCTATGCCGAATCACTGCTCAGAAAATACGGTCTCTATGACTTTCGGAATAATTATCCCGCAGAGCTCTCAGGCGGGATGCGGCAGCGCTGCGCACTGATCCGCACGCTCATGCTCCGCCCCGATCTCCTGCTGCTGGATGAGGCATTCTCGGGGCTGGATAGCCAGACTCGCCTTGCCGTATCCGAGGATATCTACTCCATCATCAAGAGCGAATCCATGACCGCGATCATGGTGACCCACGATATCTACGAGGCACTGTCGCTCTCCGACCGCATCATCGTGCTTTCGGGTCGACCTGCTCAGGTGATCGCCGACCGCACGATCCCCTTTGCCTCCTCGTCGCTCCCTCCGATAAAACGGCGCGAACTGCCGGAATGTCACGAACTGTTCGAAACGATCTGGAAGGAGCTGAAGATCCATGTCAGGTAAACAGAATACCGATCATTCCGCAGAACGCAGAAAATTTCTGAAAGACATCGCAAGGCAGAAGCGCTCCGTAAATTTCGTCCGCATCGCGATCCTGCTGTGCTTTTTCGGCATATGGGAGCTCGCCGCACGCATGGGATGGGTCGATCCGTTCATCATGAGCATGCCATCCCGTGTCGCGGAAACCATGCTCTCGCTGATCCGTGACGGCAGCCTCTTTCGGCATATCGGGATCTCCTGCCTCGAGACCGTGATCGGCTTCTCGCTCGGCACGCTGATCGGTACGCTGATCGCAGCGCTGCTATGGTGGTCGGATTTTGCCGCAAAAGTAATGGAGCCTTATCTCGTCGTGCTTTCCGCGCTGCCCAAGGTCGCCCTCGGTCCCATCTTTATCGTATGGGTAGGCGCAGGTGCAAAGGCGATCGTCGTTATGACGCTCGCGATCTCACTGATCGTAACCGTGCTCAACGTTCTGAGCGGCTTCCTCGCGACAGACCCCGACAAGATCAAGCTCGTCCGCTCCTTCGGCGCAGCAAAGCTTCAGATCTTCACCAAGGTCGTCCTGCCGTATAACATCCCAACGCTCATCGGTGCGCTGAAGATCAATGTCGGTCTCTCGTGGATCGGCGTCATCATGGGCGAGTTCCTCGTCTCCAAGGCAGGGATCGGCTATCTCATCGTATACGGTTCGCAGGTCTTCCAGATGGATCTCGTTATGATGGGTGTGCTCATCCTCGCCATTCCCGCGGCGCTGATGTATATCAGCGTGCAGTATCTGGAAAAGCGGCTGTTAAAACATCAATAAATATCAAATGGAGGTTCTAATGAAACGAAAACTTTTGGCACTGATCATGGCGATCGCAATGCTCTTGCTGCTCTTCGGATGCGCCGCAAAAAATGACCCCGCATCCATCACCGTCAGCGAAGTCACGCATTCCATCTTCTATGCGCCGCAGTATGCCGCGATCGAGCTCGGATACTTTGCCGAGGAAGGCATCGACCTTGAGCTTGTGAACGGCGGCGGCGCGGATACCGTCATGACGTCCGTCATCTCAGGCGATGCGGAGATCGGCTTCGCAGGTCCCGAGGCGGCGATCTATGTCTATAACGAAGGACGCGAAGACCATGCGGTCGTATTTGCGCAGATGACCAAGCGCGACGGTTCCTTTATCGTCGGTCGTGAAGCGGACGATGATTTTCAGCTCTCCGATATGCTCGGCAGCCATGTCCTCGGCGGCAGAGCAGGCGGCATGCCCTATATGACGCTGGAATACGTCCTTGCGCAGAACGGTGTGACCAAGAAAAACACGAACCTCGATACCAGCATCGAGTTCAATGCTATGGCAGGCACCTTTGTCGGCGGCACAGGCGACTATGTCGCACTCTTCGAGCCGACTGCATCCGCTCTTGAGCTCGACGGCAGCGGTCATATCCTCGCATCGGTCGGTGAAGTTTCGGGCGAGATCCCTTATACGGCATATTTCGCCAACAAGAGCTTTATCAAGGAAAATCCCGATCTGATCCGCCGCTTCACCAAGGCAGTCTGCAGAGGTCTGCAGTACGTTCAGAACACACCTTCCGCCGAAGTCGCAGAAGTCATCGCACCGCAGTTCCCCGATTCGGATGTCGACCTGCTCACGACCGTCATCGACCGCTACAAATCCATCGATGCATGGTGTTCCGATCCCGTGATGACGGAGGATTCCTTTGACCGCCTGCAGGACGTCATGCAGGCCGCAGGCGAGCTGACAGAACGCGCACCTTATGATATCCTGATCGATAATTCCTTCGCTGAAGAAGTTTCCCGATAATCAAAAAGCGCCTTGGATTTTTCCAAGACGCTTTTTCTTTATGCATTTTTCCGTTTTCGGATCAATATCACCGCAATGCCTGCCAGCATGACCAGCGTTACAGCCAGACCGCCTTCCAGACCAAAGTCACCGCCTGTGATCCATTTGCTGCCCGTAAGCTCCGTTGCAAATACACTTTCACAGAGCGGCATCCCACTGACCTGCACGCCGAACACATTTCCCTGCACAAAGTTCCATGCAGAGTGGATCGCACATACACCCCAGATGCTTTCATGCTTCAGCATATAGAGCGCCATCAGCAGACCATACAACGCAAGATTCACAAATGCAAGCACAGACAGCCCCGCATTGAATATATGCAGCATCGCGAACATCAGCGAGCTCATGATGACCGCCCATCCGATGCTGTTCTTTCGCCCGAGCGATATCATGAAATATCCGCGGACAAGAACCTCCTCGCTCATTCCCTGCAGCAGGTATCCGAGCAGGAAAATCAGAATGATACCGATACTGCCGCCGCTGAAGCTGACTTTCGCCGCTCCCGTGACTACACAGAGCAGCAGAGATACCGCAAGCATGCCGATACCGATCGCAAAGCCGACGAGATATTCTTTTACAGCGTTTTTACGGACAAAGCCCATCGTGCTGATATTTCTCTTCTCGATCTTCGTGCAGAAAATAATCGCACCGATCGTAGTAATGACCGTTGCAAACAGCGACAGCAGAATATACGTCTGGTCGCTCATGCTATCCATCACATTCTCGATCGACTGTCCTGTCAGGAGTTTCTTTGCTAAGCCGATCAGCATCGGGATCTCGATAATGAGGCTCGATACGATCGTTGTTACCACAAAAACCGCTAAAAAAATCAGTACTTCCAACCAGACTTTTTTTCCCTTGCTTTGTTCACGCGCTTCTGCGATCATCCATGAATCTGCAAATCTTTTAAACATTTTATCTCCTCAGTTCTCCGTTATCGAAGATACCTGCTTCGCTGATGACATGCTCCATGATGAGGTCGTGCGGTTCTGTCGGGATCTCTTCCGTCATTACCTGCTCTCTGCAGAGCATCATCTTCGGGCAAGTCGTTCTCGCAAGGAATCTGTCGTAGAAGCCGCCGCCATAACCCAGACGCTCGCCATTGTGGTTGCAGGTCATGCAGGGAACGAGGCAAAGCTCGATCTCCTCAGGGCTGATCAGCGGAGCATCTTCCTTCGGTGCGAGGATCTCATATGCACCCATGACGAGGTCATCTTCCGATCGGATCTCTCTTACTTCCATGATGCCCATCTTCTTGCAGAGCGGCACGCCAATGCGCTTGCCTTCGCTGAACGCCTGCAGGATAAGCGGCATGGTGTTGATCTCTCTCGATGTACCGACATAGCAGAAGATCACATTCGCGGATTTATATTCGGGAGAATTTAAAATATGATTCCTGATAGACAAATCAGCGCTCGTGCAGTACTCCTTTTCAAGAGTACTGACAAGCGCTGCTGTCTTCTTACGAAGCTCTTTTTTCATTATTTTGCCTTGCGTTCTGCTGCTTCAACAACGTGCTTCATGAGTACGGATGTTGTAACGGAGCCTACGCCGCCGGGAACGGGAGTGATAGCTTCAACGATGGGTTCAACTTCGTCGAACTTAGCATCGCCTGCGATACCGCCCTTGCCGCCCTTTGCATTGGGCTTTTCAGCGTCCCAGTTGATGGATACGTCGATGACGATCTGACCGGGGCTTACGAAATCAGCAGTCAGGGAGTTGAGTACGCCTGCAGCGGATACGAGGATATCAGCCTTCTTGCAGATCTCAGCTGTGTTGACTGTACGTGTGTGGCATGTTGTAACTGTAGCGTTCTTGCCCATGAGCATCATGCCTGCGGGCTTACCAACTACGAGAGAACGGCCGATTACGACAGCGTTCTTACCCTTGCAGTCGATGCCGTAGAAATCGAGGATTTCCATGCAAGCTGCGGGTGTGCAGGGAGCGAAACCGAGATCATCAAGACCTTCGAATACGCCTGCGTTGGAAAGGTGTGTCATGCAGTCAACGTCCTTTTCGGGAGCGAGGCGGTTGCAGATTTCGTTCTGGTCAGCCTTGAGGTGCTTGGGAAGCGGACGGAACATGAGAACGCCGTGGATGGATTCATCAGCATTAACCTGATCGATTACAGCGAGAACGTCTTCCTTTGTAGCGTCTGCGGGAAGTACGAAGTTCTTTACGTCAACGCCAACGAGTTCAGCGCGCTTTGTAGCGCCTCTTTCGTAAGAAAGGTCAGAGGGATCTTCGCCAACGCGAACGATACCGAGTGTGGGAACAACGCCGTTAGCGCGGAGAGCAGCTGTGCGTTCCTGCAGTTTCGCATTCAGGGCATCGGTAACTTCCTTGCCCAGTAAAAGTTTAGCCATTATCTATTTTCCTCCAAAAGTATATATACAGTCGAATTACTGATTGAAGTTTGCCTTAACGGAAACAAAGATCTCGTCAGCCATTGCACAGTACTTGTTGAGCATGCCGTTAGCCTTGTCGTTCATCTGTTCAGCAACTTCGCGGTTCTTCAGGCTCTTTGTATTGATGAATACGTTGAGAGAAGCAGCCTGGAGAGCAGCTTTGCAGCAAACAGCGCCGCAGCCTGCGTCGGAAACTGCGAGGCGGGAGCCCTTAGCAGCGAATACGGAGATGTATTCGATTGCTTCGCAGCAGAGTTCCATGATGTGCATGGGAACTGCACAAGCTGTGATCGTAGCTTCTTCGAGGATCTTATCGCGGTTGGGATCATCCTTCGGGATACCGTAAGCCTTTGCCAGCGGAACAAAGCCGATATCGTCAGCTTCAACCTGGTCAAGGAGTTCCTTCTGGAGTGCATCACACTTAGCCTTCAGTGCAACGATCTCTTCTTCAACGTCAGCATACTTTTTCTTGCCAACTGTGAGAGAGCCAACCATGTTGCCGAGTGCTGTGCCGATCGCGCCAACGAGCGCTGCAGCACCGCCGCCGCCGGGAGCGGGAGCATCGGATGCAAGAACTTCCACAAACTTGCGGCAGGATTCAAGTGTCATATCCATAATATTTTACCTCTTAAAATTTTTTCCCTTAATTTACAATAAGGTGGCGGAGTTTGGTCCGCCACCCATATTTTAGTTTAACCTGTTTTTATGAATTGCCGATTAGAACAGACCGGAAACCTTACCTGTTTCTGTATCAACGTCAACGCGGCGGTAAGCCGGGTCAGCTGCTGTACCGGGCATCATGGAGATTGTACCAGCCATCGGGCAGAGGAACTTCGCGCCGCCGTATTCGAGTACGTCGCGGATAGCGAGTCTCCAACCTGTGGGAACGCCCTTCTTTGTGGGGTCGTCAGAGAGGGACAGGTGTGTCTTAACCATCATTGTGCAGTAGTCAGCATACTTCGGATCGGATTCGAACTTTTCAGCCTTCTGAACAGCAAGGGGAGCCCAGTCAACGCCGTCAGCGCCGTAAACTTCCTTAGCGATTCTTTCAACTCTTTCACGGAGAGGCATTTCGAGATCGTAGAGGAACTTGATTTCTACGGGATCTTCACAAGCTTCTACAACAACCTGAGCGAGTTCTGCAGCGCCTTCGCCGCCGAATCTCCAGTGGTTGGATTCTGCACAACGTACGCCTCTTTCAGCACACATCTTCTTGAGAAGAGCGACTTCTGCGTCTGTATCTGTGTAGAAACGGTTGATGCAGACAACGGGGTTGATGCCGGACTTCTTGATTGTG
>JAZRGP010000144.1:0-1992 GCA_045644225.1 Christensenellaceae bacterium
CGGCTCAGGCAAGACTATCGTGGCGTTCTTCGCGGCATATGCCGCAGGCAGGGCAGGATACCAGACCATGCTTATGGCGCCGACAGAGCTGCTAGCGCAGCAGCATTACAGAAATGCACAGAAGATATTCGGGGAAGAAGCAGTCCTGCTGACGGGCAGCACAAAGCCCGCAGAGCGCAGAGAGATCGAGGAAAAGATCGCATCCTGCAAGGCCAAGCTTATCATCGGTACGCATGCACTGCTTTACCGTGAGGAGCCGCTGCCCATGCCTGCGCTCGTCATAACGGATGAGCAGCACAGATTCGGCGTAGCGCAGAGAGCCGCGCTTACGGGCAGGCAGAACGTTCACATGCTCATCATGAGCGCAACACCGATCCCGCGCACGCTTGCTCTCGTTCTTTACGGAAAGGCGAGCGTATCCGTGATCGATGAATATCCCGCAGGCAGAAAACCCGTGAGATCCTTTGTCGTTACGGATAAAAAGCGGGATGATATGTATAAATGGCTGAAAGAGCAGGTCAAAAAAGGCACGCAGGCATATATCGTTTGTCCGCTGATCGAAAATGCGGATGAGATGGAACTCAGGAGCGTCGGAGAAGTCTATGCGGAGGTATCTTACCGTCTGCGCGGAATCCCCGCGGCGATGCTGCACGGCAGGATGAAAGCGGAGGAAAAGGATGACATCATGCGCAGGTTCCATGACGGAGAAGTCAAGGTGCTGATATCCACGACGGTCATCGAGGTCGGTGTTGATGTTCCGCAGGCGAATATCATGATCATTGAAAACGCAGAGCGCTTCGGGCTTGCTCAGCTGCATCAGCTCCGCGGAAGAGTCGGCAGAGGAGGGGATGAGGCATTTTGCTACTTCGTATCCGATGACGGCAGGCACAATCCGCGGCTCAAGATCCTGACGGAGACGACAGACGGTTTTGTGATCGCGGAGAAGGATCTGGAACTGCGCGGTGCAGGAGAGCTGCTTGGTCGCCGTCAGCATGGCGAGGAGCGGTATTTCAGTGCGGATATCGCAGGAGATCTCGAGCTTCTGCAGCGCACGGTGCAGGATCTGCCGCAGATCCGAGAGAAGTATCCTCGTGACTTTGCCGTGATCGCACAGAATCTCGAGCAACGCATGGCGGAACGGGAGATCGTACTGAACTGAATTTTTGCAATAAAAAAATACCTCGATGAGGTATTTTTTATTTTGCTTATAAGAATTTAACTGCGATGATAACGCCTTCTTCTTTGAGGAGCTCCTTTACGTCGGGGCGCTCTGTGCCTCGCTTCAGGTTCGGACGGATGATCGCCTGAACACCGATGTGACCGGGAGTTTTGCTGCGAGCGGATACGACGCTTGCTTCGGACATGTGATAATCCGTCATGAGCAGGTCGATGATCTTGTTCGTGATCGAAGGATCGCTGAGCTCGATATAATAATGGTCGTGCTTTCCGTCGAAGCGGGATGTTTCGATGCGGTACATGATCGTCATGGTGAAGATGATGAGCGCGGCGGAGATAACTGCGATTTCAACAGCGCCGATGCCTGCGGCAAGACCCGTTGCTGCGGTTACCCAAAGACCTGCGGCAGTCGTGAGACCGCGGATATAGCGCTTGCCGACGATGAAGATGGATCCCACACCGAGGAAACCGATGCCGGAGATGACCTGAGCGCTGATGCGCAGGGGATCACCGCTGAAGCCGAGGACCTTCGTTCCGTAAATACCGACGAGAGCTGTGACACATGCACCGAGGCATACGAGCACATGCGTACGGAAACCTGCGGCAATGCCGTGGCGGCCTCGTTCCAGACCGATTGTGCTGCCGATGATCACTGCGAGAAGCATGCGGCAGACGATGGAAAGCAGAGAAAATTCATTGAAAAAAGAAATAATGTTTTCGTACATGATCTGAAAAAGGATCCCTTCTGTTTTTTGTCAGCTTATGTCGTATGATACCGAAAAATTCGAAAAAAAGCAAGAAAAAAGCGCCGTGATC
>JAZRGP010000145.1:0-1815 GCA_045644225.1 Christensenellaceae bacterium
TGCTGCCCGTAAGCAGGACAGCTTCTTCCCCGAAGATCTTCTGCGCATTTCTGTAATGCTGCTGCGCGAGCAGCTCAGTCGGTGCCATGAGCATGGTCTGGTACCCAGCCCTGCCTGCGGCATATGCCGCGAAGAACGCTACGATCGTCTTTCCCGAGCCGACGTCACCCTGCAGCAATCTGTTCATGGGTTTGCTTTCAGTGAGGTCAGCGAGGATCTCACGCATCGAACGGATCTGTGCATTTGTCGGAGCAAAGCTGAGTTTTTCAAGGAAGTCCGAAAGGACATCCTCTCCTGCACCGATCGCGGGAGCCTCTCCGCCTTCGACGGATTCCATCAGCAGCGCATACTCCAGCAGCTCTTTATACCGTCTGCTCTGCAGCGCACGGTCCAGTTCCGTCAAGGTCATCGGGAAATGCAGGTCTCCCAATTCCCGTTGCAGCGGAAGCAGTCCGTATTCACCGAGAAAACCTTCGCTGAAGGGCTCTTCGGGCATGACCTCCGCAAGTGCCTGCCGCATCGCCTGACGGATCAGCTTTTGCTTCAGCGTTCCCGAGAGCGCGTAGATCGGCTCGATCCCCGTGCTTTCTCCGATCTCATAGATCTTGGGGTTATCGATCTTTATTGTTCCGTTGTATATTCCAATTTTACCATAGAAGCAATATTCTTCGTCTTTTTTTAATTTCTGCGCAAGATACGACTGATTGAAGAACATCAGCCGAACTGTTGCGGATTCATCCGCCGCCGTAACCGTGAACAGTCCGCGGACGCGGTCTCTGCGGATCCAGTACGGCGCAGAAGTCACCTTCAGCCGAAACATACACGGTCTGCCGAGCTCCGCTTCTTTCAGCAGCTTCACGTCCGTCAGGTCCCGATAATCCGCAGGAAAATGCATCACAAGGTCGCCCACGCAATGGATCCCCATCTGCCCGAGCTGCTCGGCGGTCTTTTCGCCGATGCCTTTTAAAACCGTGAGCGCACTGTTCTCTGTCATGCGATTCTCCTTGTTATGAAAAAAGGCCGAGCAGATCCTCTCTGCATCAGCCTTTTATTCGCGGTGATCCGCTTATTCAACGGAAATGATATACTGATAAATATCCTGACCGCCGAAGTATACTTCGACATCGCAGTCTTCATAAGATTCCTGAAGTTCCTCTGCGATCGCGTCTGTAACTTTCTGATCGGCATCCTTACCGCAGTAAAGCGCGATTACGCTGCTTTCGTCCTCGTCAACCATGTGTGCAACGAGATCCTTGAGCGTCTTTTCGATATCCGTGCCGCATACGACGATGTCGCCGTCTTCCAGACCGAGGATATCACCTACATGGATGTCAAAGCCGTTTACATGAGTATCTCTTACGGCATAGGTGATCTCGCCTGTCTTGACCTGCTGGCTCGCGTCCTTCATCTCTTCTGCATTTTCCTCGAGGGAAACAGTCGGATTGAATGCAAGCGCTGCATCCAGACCCTGCGGGAAGGAACGTGTCGGGATAACTGCGACGTTCTTATCGAGCAGCGCACCTGCCTGCTCAGCCGCGAGGATGATGTTCTTGTTGTTGGGCAGAACGATAAGGTTGTTGGAGGGAGCATTTTCGATCGCCTTGCGGATATCTTCGATGCTGGGGTTCATGGACTGACCACCCTCTACGATCTCATCAACGCCGAACTCTCTCAGGATGTTTTCAAGACCTTCGCCCGCAGCGACTGCTACCATTGCGAATTCCTTCATTTCCTTTTTGGGCGCAGGAGCGGGAGCTTCTGCGATGAGAGCTGTGTGCTGCTCGCGCATGTTCTCGATCTTGATCTTGGAGAGCT
>JAZRGP010000146.1:0-5753 GCA_045644225.1 Christensenellaceae bacterium
GATCGCACGCTTCACAGGCCACTTAAAGGACATCGTCACGGGGATCTCCCTGCCGCGTTCGTCCGCGAGGACCGCGACCGTATCGCTGACGGTGTATTCGCCTTTCTCCGCGATGGTTTTTACCGTATAATTCCCCAGTAAATAGAAGGGGATAAAGATCTTATGCGTGAAGGGACCTTCGGGAACTGTGCCGAAGTATTCGCCTGCGCGGAGAGTATCGCCGACCTTTGCCGTGGGCGTGAATTCCCACTTTTTCTCCGCATCCAGACCGTCCGCATAGTTGCCGCGTTCCAGGAACCAGCCTGCCTGCTCCGCGAGAACGGGCAGGGGATTCTGCAGACCGTCGTAGATCTGTCCGAGCAGACCGGGTCCGAGCTGCGCAGAAAGCATGTCGCCCGTAAATTCAACTTCGTCGCCGCATTTGATGCCGCCCGTCATCTCGTATACCTGGATCTGTGCAACATTTCCGCGGATACGGATGACCTCGCTCTTCAGCATCTTGCCGTCAACTTTTACATAGCATATTTCGTTCATGGAAACGTGGTCCGTAAATTCAACAGACACGAGGTTTCCGTTTATGCTTACAACCTTTCCGATATTATTGGTCATTATCGAGCCTCCAACTTGTCTCCATTCAGAATGGAGCCGTAAATATCTCTGTAAGCTGCCTCGCCGAGCTCTGCATTGAATTTCTGCATGCGCATCAGCAGCTTCAGCTTAAGTCCGTAGTAATAGATATAGTCCTGCGAAAAAGAATCCATGGGACGCAGCGATTCCAGAAGTTCCAGCCGATATTTCAGCAGCAGCTTCTCCGCCTCCATGGGGTCCTCCATGTCGACCGCCGTGTTCACGGTTCGGTTCAGTTCGGGAGAGAAGGAAGTTTCCTCTGTATCGAAGGATTTTTTCATCTTCTCCGCGCGTGCCTTCGCCAGCAGCAGCCTCAGGCTCCGTTCGCCTTCGTTCCACTTTCGGATCAGCGCGGAATCCGTCTTTTCAGGGTCGATCGGCGGCAAAAGCGTCAGTCCGTCAAAGTCCTTCTGCGCTTTTTTCCCCAGAAGCCGACCGCAAAGCTCCGCGAACCGCTCTTCCGTAATGGGCAGGGGAGCATTTTCGCTAAGCCCATCCAGCGACGGCAGCTGCGATATCAGATAATAGTCTGCCATAGTTATTCTGCCTCTTTCAGAAGCTCCCTTACTCTGGGGCTGAGATAATTCGAGAGCATTTCAACAACTGCCTCTGCGGAATAGTCGTAATATGCCCCGCCGTCATTGAGGGCAATGCGGAAGCCGCCGTCAAAGTTATCGTTTGCCTTCAGCGTAATGCCTTTCTGCATTTTATTTTTGAGTGCCGCGAGCAGCGTTTCCTCCAGCTTTGCGAGGTCTGCGCTGCCGAGGATGACCGTGATCTCCTCAGCCTGCGGCTTCTGCGCCCAGCATTCCACGACATTGATGATCAGCTGCGCCAGCGATTCCGAGGAATATACCGCGCTGATATTTTCGCCTGCGATCTTCTTGAGTTCTCGCGCGACGCTCTCTCTGAAAGAGATCAGCACATTTCTGCCTGCCTGACGGATCGCATCCTCGCCCGATCTCACGATCTTTTCGTTCTCTGCTTTTGCATCAGCCAGAATTTTATCTGCCTGCGCCTGTGCATCGGCGATGATCTTTTCCGCCTGCGCCTGTGCTGCGTCAATGATAGACTGTGCTTCTGCCTCTGCGGTGTCGACACCGTCTTTTCTGATCTGATCGATAAGTTCCCGGAGTTGGATTTCCATAATGATTTCTCCTTTGTTAATAGAATCTCGTTTGGATTATGCCCATAAAAAACAAAAGAGAACCAACGTTCTCTGCAGACAGCTGGTTCCCATAAATTTTATTTGATTATATGAAAATGCTACCATTTTTTGATTTTCATGTCAACCGTTTTTTCTCGATCGCCGATCGGTTCGCTGTGACGGTCGGTCAGGTGGTAAGTGAATGTAATTATAATATATTATATATATAAATAGGAAGAAAGTTTTACGCAAATGACCGCCGGAGCAAATATGATCCGCTGATGAACCGACGGTTACAAAATATACCGTTTGGGAATGACGGAAATTGTAAAAAAATTTTTAAATTTCCAAATTTACAATTCATGCTTTGCATATGTGAATTATCAAAAAGTTATCCACATATAAAAGCTAAAAATCATGCGTTTTCCGTATAGTTATCCACGCAATGTGGATAACTTCTTCTTTCTATATGGATAACTTTTATCCATTCAGACACTTTCTGTCCCGTTTCGGGCATATTTACAAATCCATCCTTAGCCTTTAAAATAAAATACAAAGGAAATATATCATCTGTTTTAATGATAGTTATGGGGGAAATATGACGTCATTCACTTTAATATGGGAAAAAGCACTGAAGGACCTGAAAAGCTTCTATGAATTGAACAACGGAACGCTCGGTTATGATACATATATCAAGCCGCTCATCCCCGAGTTCGAGGAAAACGGCGTTTATTACTTCAAGGCCAACAATGAAAACCAGAAAGACTTTATCAACCAGCGGTTTCTTTCCAAGATCACGGAATCTGTGAACCGCATTGCTTTTGATATCAGCGGTGTGCTGCGCAATTACCGCATCTGTGTGCTTACCGCATCTGAGATCGACGTCAGACGTGCGCAGAGAACTGTTCCCATGCCCGCGGATTATTCTGTCCGTACATCGGGTCTGCTCCCCGCATATACTTTTGATACCTTCGTTGTCGGCAATTCCAACAAACTCGCGAATGCCGCTGCGCTTGCTGTTTCCGAAACTCCCGGTCAGACTTATAATCCCCTCTTTATCTATGGCGGCAGCGGTCTCGGCAAGACGCATCTTATGCATGCGATCGGCAACAAAATGCGCGATATCAACCCCAATGCGAATATCATCTATACCACTTCCGAAGCATTCATGAACGAGTTCGTCGAGGCGATGCGTACAGGCGGCGGTATCGAGAAAAATATGTATTTCCGCAATAAATACAGAAATACCGATGCGCTCTTTATCGACGATATCCAGTTTATCGCAAAAGGTCCCGCAACGCAGGAAGAACTCTTCCATACGTTCAACGTTCTCTATGAAGAGCAGAAGCAGATCATCCTTTCTTCGGACAAGATGCCTTCCGAGCTCTCCGGGATCGAAGACCGTCTGCTTTCCCGCTTCCAGTGGGGTCTTGTTGTGGATATCGGTATGCCCGACTATGAAACGCGCGTTGCCATCCTCAAAAATAAAATTCCCTATATCTGCATGCAGACAAACTGCACTATGCCCATCGATGATGAGGTCGTCAGCTATATCGCAAGCAAGGAGAATACCAATGTCCGCGTGATCGAATCCGCTCTTAAGAAGGTCATCGCGCAGGCAAAGCTCAATTCTCTCGAGCGCCCCATCGATACAATCGATATCACCATCGCGGAAGAAGCGCTGAAATATTTCTTCAACGATCCCACTGCCCGCGACGTTACACCCAGAAGCATCATCAAAAACGTCTGCGATTACTATGAGATCACGGAAGAAGAGCTCCTCAGCGAAAAGCGCAACCGCGAGATCGCTTTCCCGCGTCAGATCTGCATGTATCTCATGCGCTATCTGCTGAACCTTGCTTTCCCGAAGATCGGCGAGCTGCTCGGCGGCAGACATTATTCTACCGTTATGCACGCAGATGACAAGATCTCCGGCATGATCAAGACCGACGCTAACCTCAAGAAAAACATCGACGATATCATTCATCATATCAAAGAGTAATGCGCTTTTTATGCCTTTGGCAACCAAGAACCTTTTTTATAAAAAAGGTTCTTGGAACTCCAAAAAATTTTTATATGCAAATGCTGCCGCATTTGCGGAAAAAAAGACCTTTATGATCAAACAATCGCGCAGCGGTTGTCGTATAAAAGTTTTTGGATCCTTAAACCTTTTTACAAAAAGGTTTAAGCCCCGCGGGAGCGCCGTCGGAGACATATGGATAACTCTGTTGATAACCCATTGATAAGCATGTGGACATCACGTGGACAGCGATGGATAAACATCCTCATCGGAGATCTTCCGAGCGGATCGGCGGAGTGACAGATACAAAGTTATCCATACCGAAAGCATCATTATCCGTATATAAAGAACAGTTTATACTATGGGTTTTCCACAAAAAATATCGTAAACTTTCCCTTCAGATATAGGCTTTTCGGGGTTATCCACATTATCCGCACTCCCTATAACTACTGCAACTATTTATATATCTTACATAAACAAGGAGAAGCAAGAATATGAAATTCACGATCAATAAGATCTACTTCCAGAAATGCATCAACACCGTACTGCACGTGGCATACAACAACAAAGCACAGAAATCCATCCTGGAATGCATCCACATCGAAGCAAAGGAAAACAAGATCATCCTCAACGCATTCGATACCGTAACTGCGATCAGAACAGAAACTTACGCAGATATCCAGGAAGAAGGCGCATGTGCGATCCCCGCGAGAATGCTTTCGGACGTTGTTGCTAAGCTTGCGGAAGGCGATATCACGATCGAGAAAGGCGAAGAAAGCGGGATCCGCCTGACCTGCGGCAAGACGACGATCGTCCTGCAGGAAATGGATGCAAATCAGTTCCCGTCCTTCCCCGTAGTCAACGGCAACTCCTTCTCTCTGGAAAGCCACAAATTAAAAGAGCTCGTCAGCGGCACAGCTTTCAGCGTATATCAGCTGCCCGATAAGCCCATCATCACAGGTCTTCTGCTGGAATCCGAAGACAGCCGCCTCAACGTTGTCGGCATCGACGGCATCCGCATGGCAAAGATGAGCATCAACAAGAACGCTACCGAGGACTTCCGCGTAGTCGTTCCCGCAAAGGCGATGAAGGAAGCTGCACGTATCATGGGCGACATGGAAGAAGAGCCCATCCGCGTCGTTACAGACAAGAACAGCTGCTTCTTTATCTCGGACGATACGATGATCTATACGCGCCTTTTAGAGGGCGAGTACATGAACTACCGCAATCTTATCCCGCCGAGCTTCAAAACCCGCGTAAAAGTCAACGTAAGCCTTCTTGAGGACAGTCTCAACATGGTATCCGTCATGAGCCGCGAGATGAGCACCAATCCCGTCAAGATGCTCCTTAATTATGACTCCCTTGAGCTCTCCGCTCGTTCGGAATACGGCTCTGCTGCGGACGTCGTTCCCTGCAAGATGGATGGCGAAGGCATGTCTATTTTTGTCAATGCGCGTTACCTCCTCGACGTACTCAAGGTCGTTGATGACGACGAAGTCATGCTGGAGTTTGAGAACGGTCTCAAGCCGTATATCATCCGCCCCGTTGAAGGCGAAGATTATGTATACATGATCGTTCCTCTCAATATCAGAGAGTGATCATAAGTTTTGTGCAAACTGACGATAAACGCACATTTCTTGTCAGTTTGCAAATGAATCTTAGTTTATAATTGTAGGGGGGAACTGTGTTCGCCCGATAGGGTTTCCTAAAGATCCGACGGGCGGACACAGTTCGCCCCTACATCGTTTCTTTAAACAACTGCGGCAGCAGTTGTTGATTAAAAGTTTTTGAGGATTTTTAAGGAACTTTTTACAAAAAGTTCCTTAAACCCTCGGAGAGAAATCAAATGTACATCGAACGTCTTGCTGTAAAAAATTTCAGAAACATCGAAAATGCGATGCTGGAAGATCTCAGTCCCGAGATCAATATTTTTATGGGCGAAAACGCACAGGGCAAGAC